>JACPLW010000001.1 GCA_016186325.1 Parcubacteria group bacterium
CTCTCTCTTGGCGAAAAATTAGTGCGCGTGAGCGCGCCAAAAATTCTGAATTCGTTTGGGAAATTCGGCGGGAATCCTTGGGACGCGCTTCGCGCGTCCCACATTTTGGCTTCCAAAAAACCGATGAGTTCCTTACTGGTGGGCGAGAGAGGAATCGAACCTCCATGACCTTGCGGTCATCCCGCCGTGGCGGGACGCGTCTGCCTACTTGTGCTCGAGGAGGGAGTTGAACCCTCAAGCCTTGCGGCACCCCGCAACTGCGGGGCGTGTTTGCTTTATTTTTAAACTGTGCCCAGGGGGAGATTTGAACTCCCATGAGATTGCTCTCACAGCGCCCTGAACGCTGCGCGTATG
The DNA here is from genome assembly GCA_016186325.1 of Parcubacteria group bacterium. NCBI lineage: Bacteria > Parcubacteria group bacterium. The sequence continues at coordinate 355 of JACPLW010000001.1, forward strand.
CCAGTTTCGCCACCTGGGCTAAAGTTCTAATTTAAATTCCTCCGGATAATTAAGGACTCTTAGTTTATCAATATTATTTACCAAAGTATATAACGGCTGATTTTTAAATAATCCGAATTGCGGCCATTCTTTGGGAGCAATTTTTTTTAACTCCGTTGCCGATTCATAATTTGGATTTTTAATAATATCAACCCCGTTAGAAGTCCGATGCATTTGCGCATCGGCAGACACCGAAGGTGTCTGACTTCTAACGGGGTCAATCAAGTCATTATTTTTTAAAAAATAGTACATGGCGCCGTGATTATTTTTATATGATTCATAATCATATACCGCTCTTTCACTTACCCAGTTCGCTAAAATAAGCGGCTTATCGGAGACATTAATTGTATTGTGGCCGTAAGACGGCGGTATTAAGAATTTTTCACCCGGACCCGCTTCAGTTGCGTACGCATTTGATTCCGATTGTATGAGAAAGTAAGCTTGGCCCAGCAATACTTCGTACACCTCGGGATAACCCTTGTGATAATGACCGGCGGTTTTCACGAATTCATCATCGACGGTTCCCGGAGGAATAAGCGTTAAATCATATCTTAAACTTGCCTTTTTTAACTTCGGGGTGTCTTTCGTTAAATGAACGTAGCGCCATACGTAATAAACCGGATCCGGGCCTGTATCAGTATGGGGATTTTTAAGATAGGGCCTCAGTTCCTCCAAGCTTCTCTCGGATTTTTTTATGAATTGAAAATCTCCATTAAACTCTAAGTTCATTTTTTCTTCGTCAAGAAAAATCGGCAAGCCGGATATTTTCTGTAAGTCTACCATATGTTTACTACTTCCAAACTCTTTCTGTTTCCACATACCACTCATTTATTTTTGAAAACCGGTTTGAGGGAATAGCCAGCTTTTTAAGATTAATGTTTTTTATCGAATTATTTACCGCGTAAATATAGTTAGGGGAGTAAAGGAAAACGGCCGCGGCATCATTTAGCACCAATTTTTGAAATTCCTCAAGTTTTGAAGCCCTTTTAACCGGGTCGGCAATTTGGCGAGTTTCTTCCAAAATCTTATTAACATTTCTGTTGCTGTATAAAGAGAGATTTAATCCAGGATCTTTTATAGCCGCGCCGTGCCAAAAAACGTAAGGGTCGATTATGCCGGTATATGATTCACCTATCAGTATGGCATCGTAATTCTTAGTTCGTATATAGTTCTGGTGGAGTTCGCTTAAAGATAGAATTTTAAAATCGCTTTCAATCCCGACATTTTTAAAGTAATCATGAATAAGCACCGTAGCCAGTTGAATTGATTTTGTGGTTATGATGGTAATCTTCAAGAGCGTTTCTTCCTTATCTTTTCCCAACTTTTTGGCGTAAATGCCATCGGCATTTTTCTTCCAACCATTTTTCTGTAAAATTTCTTCCGCTTTCTGCGGATCATAAGTATACCCCTCCAGATTCGGACTTGAACCGGACATACCGGGAGGTATTGGACCAATCGCTACCTTTCCGTCTCCACCCAAGATTTTGTTTAAAAGGTCTTCTCGATTTACCGCGTAATTAATGGCTTTTCTAATGTTGCTGTCCTTAAAAATATTGTGGTCGGTGTTAAGGAAAATTGCGTAAACCCTGAAAGAAGGAAGTGAAAAAATCGAAGAGTTTGGCAAGCCGCGCAGTTGATTTTTATTTTGCGCTGTTTGAAGTAAGAGGCCGTCAACCTCTTTTCGATTAAAGGCGGAGATCGCTTCTTCTTCGGAAAGGTAAAACTTAAATACTATGTTTTTTATCAGGGGGACAGAACCAAAATAATTGTCGTTTACGCTTAAGTTCGAGGAAATAATGCGCCCCAACGGGTCTTTTTGCAGTTTAGTTAATTTGTAAGGTCCGGTACCGACTGGTTTTAGGTTGAAGTCTGCCAGCGGAAAATTTTGTGGGATAACCTTGCTCCAAATATGTTTTGGCAGAATGCCCAAAAGCGCCAAATTTTCAATGAAGGCGCCATAAGGCGTTTTTAAATTAATTATAACAGTGTCTTTGTCCGGAGACTCCGCTTTTACTCCTTGCCAAGCTGTCCTTAATGGGCTGTTATATTCCGGATTTTGCGCGGCGTTAATTGTGAAAATTACATCGTCAGCGGTAAAATCCGTCCCGTCGTGCCATAAGATTTTATCTTTAAGTTTTATAGTATAAGTTTTACCATCTTTTGAAATCTGATAACTCGCGGCTAAATCCGGTATAAGTTCACCGTTTTCGCTGTACTTTAATAGCGATGAAAATATCAATCTGGAAAGGTCGCGGTCGGCGTCATTAGTTGACAGTATTGGGTTTAGGTTATGGGGCGATTCAGAAAGCGCCTCAACATATACGCCTCCTTCCGCCGGAGTTATCCTAGTTTGGCTGCGGTAAAGATTATTTGTTAAAAAAGAAATTGAAAAGAGAATTATAACAGCGAAAAAGGCCAACCAAAGCCTTTCTTTAGCATTAAGATGATTCCAAAGCTTGTTCCAGGTTTTTATTTTACCGAATTTACGCAAGTGATTTATTTAGACTAAAAACATGGCTAAACTGGTTGCGATAAACAATACTGCCAGTATAATAGTGGCGAAGAAAACAATTTTTTCTATGCCGCGGCGGGTATGATAAAAGGTTGATTCGCCGCCGAAAACCGAAGAAAGACCGCTGCCGCGGGATTGAAGCAAGATCGCTCCGATTAGGAGAACGGAAATTATTATTTGAATTATTGTAAGATAATTTAACATCAGTCTCGTTTATTGGTTGCTGCTGAAACAATAAAATTAAAGGCGCTTAAAATTAACGTTGTCAGAAAGTAGGCATAAAATCCGCTTATAGAAAGTTCGGGGGTAAAGTAGACCACCAACCAGAGAAGAAATATGTTGATAACAAAAGTAAAGAGGCCCAATGTGATAAGTATAAGCGGACTGAATATCAATTTCAAGACCGGTTTAAGAAAGGTGTTTACGAGAGCCAAAATAAGGGCGAGTTTTAGGAGAGCGATAAATTCGTAATTAAAAACAATGTTCGGCACCAGCCAGGCGGCGGCAAGAATTGCCAAAGCGTTAGCGATAATACGAAACAAAAAACCAATAATCATTAATTTAATAGTAACACTTTGGCGCGTTTTTGACAAGTCGCTGTTTTTTGCTATTATATTTTTGTAAGTATCTTTGTCTAAAGCTCTTTAAAATCGCAGGAGAGAATAATGTCAATGAAGAGCCGGCTATGAAAAAAATCAGAAAATCGTCTGGCGATGAAAGTGGTAATGGAGAGACGGGCAGGTTGAGTTTTCATAAAAGTTCGCGCTATATTTCTATTTCCGGAGAAATCGACCAGAAATTGGCCGACGAATTTTTTAATACTCTGATTGGTTTTGAGTCGCTTAAGTCAAGAAAACCCCTTACCATTTACATTAATAGCGAGGGCGGTGATGTTGACGATATGTTTAAAATTTATGACCATATCAAAAATTCTCCGCTTTTTATTACAACCGTTGTTGCCGGATGCGCGTTATCGGCCGGATTTATAATATTTCTGGCAGGCGATTTGAGAAAAGCGTTCCCGCATGCCCTTTTTGGTTTTCATGCGCCGACAATTTATTATTCACGTGATTACAGCGAAGGACCGGTTGAAGCAGCGGAATTGGCTTTTTACCAAAAACAGATGTTTGAAACCATGGTGAAAATTGTTAAAGATAATTCAAATATGTCGGAAAAAGCGATCAGGAAATATTTCCGCGTTTTAACCAGAATTGATGCTAAAACTGCTTTAAAATTCGGTTTGGCGCATCAGGTTGTCAATCCGCCGAAAAAGATTTTGCCCAAATCCTGGCCCGCTTCGCCAAAGCTCCAGCGAGGCGAGCAGAAAATTTTAAAACCCCGCCCTTAAGCTTAAGGGCGGGGTAAAAGAGCCTAAATAAGCTCTTTTATTTTATATAAGTGTTAATGCTGAAAAATAAAAAATCGCTGGATAAATCCAGTCGATTGTTCGTATTCTTATTCTAACATTTTTTTGAAAAATCTGTCCTTGATTAAATGAACTTTTTCGAAGTAATGAATTTCACAATCAAGACATGGGGTTCCATCTCCTCGGTCTTTAAGATGCGGGAATACTCTCACCATGGCTTCTGTAGCTCGGTCTTTGCTTTTTGATGAGTAGAAAGTATTAATATCCCATCGTGCGTTCTGACAAGTGTACTTCAGATTTGCGAACATTGTTAGAGCTCGGCTTACGTATTCTTTAGCCGCCCAAAGATTAAGACGATCGTTTTCATCACGAAGTTGTTTTTCGGCATCAATACAGAGACTTGGATAACAGAATGCCAGAGGAGAAACAAGATGGAGTGCGGTTAGATTTAATCCACCAGCCACTCCGAGACCTAAACGAAACTTCTCTGCCGCAAGTGCGTCAAGATAATCTTTAGCTATATTTGTATCGAGCGCTTTTCCTAATCCACTGCTTTGGTCAAGAAGAATATAGTCAACTAGGTCATGGTACTCTTCAAGTTTTTTTGCTAACGCGTCGGGATAATATCCTATTTGTTCAAAAGCGTTATGCCCAACTTGTAAAACTATCTTCATATCCCAATGGCGTCTTCGATAATTTTCAAGCGCATGTATATCGGGCCATGCAATGTTGAGCTGGAATCCGTGTAAGTTCGGGCCCGAAATATCCGTTGCCTCTACCATTTGGTCGTACAGCGTAGAAAGCTCTCTGGTATTATAATGCATCAAATTAAGCGCCCGTGGATGGTCGGTAAATATTTCTGCAATATCTTTTGCCGTTGGATAGAGATTTGGTCTGCTATTCTGTCCGCCTCTTATTGTATTTTGACTTGCAAGTACGCCAATCATCAATTTGTGTTTTGAACCATATGGCATTATTGCCAAAACGGCATCACTTTCTTTCTTAGTCATGAATCCCGTAACTCCAATATACGGCGTCCATTTTGACATTTGCGACTCCTATCTAGTATTGTTCAAGAACAAAAAATTAATTATCCTATACGATAATATAAATATATCTTGCTGTCAAAAAATAAAAATTTGACATCAGATTGATGTTTTGCTATTTTAATTATTAATTACAAAAACTATGGCGAAACAATTAAATATAAAACCTTTAGGCGATCGGGCGGTTATCGCGCCGATAAAAGAAACCGAAAAAACCAAATCCGGCATTATTTTGCCCGAAACCGTGGATAAGGAAAAACCGGCCCAGGGCCGGGTGGTGGCGATTGGGGCGGGTGAAAAAATAAAAAAATCCGGAATTAAAAAAGGCGACGAAGTCGTTTATGAAAAGTATGCCGGCACTGAATTTAAAACAGGCAGCACTGATTATAAGATTTTAAAAGAGGACGAAATCCTCGCGATTTTAGAATAAACCCCAATTTTCAATTTCCAATTATCAATTTTCAACAAATGATTTAATTTAACAATTTTCAAACGTTTGAAAATTAATTCATTGAAAATTCAATGAAAATTGAAAATTAAAAATTGTAAATTATATAAATATATGTCAAAACAAATAATTTCAGGCGTTGCCGCTAGAGAAGCGATAAAAAGAGGCGTTGACCAGTTGGCCAATGCCGTAAAAATCACCCTTGGCCCACGCGGGCGCAATGTTATTTTGGATAAAGGTTATGGCGCGCCGGTCATTACCAACGACGGCGTTACTATTGCCAAAGATATAGAACTAAAAGACAAGTTTGAGAACATAGGCGCCCAACTGGTAAAAGAAGCGGCGTCAAAAACCAACGACATTGCCGGCGATGGCACTACAACGGCCGTAGTTTTGGCGCAGGCGATGATCGCCGAAGGCATAAATCTTATAAATTCCGGCGCTAATGGCATGGTTTTAAAACGAGGTATGGATAGGGCGACAACTAAGGTTTCAGAAATTTTAAAAAAGAATGCCAAACCGGTAACAAAAGAGAAAATTAAAGATGTTGCCGTGATTTCTGCCAATGACGCGGAAATGGGCTCTCTTATCGCTGAAGTGATAAACAAAGTCGGCAAAGAAGGCGTGGTTACCGTTGAGGAAGCTCAAACGCTTGGAGTTGATTACGAGCTCGTTGAAGGACTTCAATTTGACCGCGGCTATGTTTCAGCCTATATGGTGACCGATACTGAAAGAATGGAAGCGGTTATGGAAAAACCGCATATTTTAATAACTGACAAGAAAATTTCTTCTCTGACAGAAATAATGCCGCTTTTGGAAAAAGTTGTTAAATCTGGAAGCAAAAATTTGGTAATTATTGCCGATGAAGTTGAAGGCGAGGCGCTCGCTACTCTTGTTGTAAACAAATTGCGCGGCGTTTTCAACGTTCTCGCGGTCAAGGCGCCGGGATTTGGCGACAGGCGGAAAGAGCTTTTGGAAGACATCGCCGTAGTTGTTAACGGTGAGGTAATTTCAGAAGATAAAGGCATGAAGCTTGAAAGTGTTGATTTAAACATGCTTGGAGAAGCCAAAAAAATTATTGCCAACAAAGACAACACAACGATTGTCGGCGGTTCCGGCGGAAAAGGGGAAATTGAAAAGAAAATAAAACAAATAAAAGTCCAGCTTGAAAAAACCGAATCAGAATTTGACCGCGAAAAATTACAAGAACGGCTGGCAAAACTTTCCGGCGGGGTGGCGGTGATTAAAGTAGGCGCCGCGACCGAAACAGAAATGAAAGAAAAGAAATTCCGCATAGAAGACGCCGTGGCAGCCACTAAAGCCGCGATTGAAGAAGGCATTGTTTCCGGCGGCGGAGTGGCTTTATTTGAGGCTGCAAGAGAACTAAAAAACCTTAAAACTTTGGCGGGTATTTCTGAATTCGGCGATGAAGCTAAGGGCGTTAATTTGGTAGTTAACGCGCTTGAGTCGCCGATGAGGGTTATCGCGCGTAATGCCAATAAAGATGAAAATGAAGTAATTCAAACTATCAGTTCCGTGGAAAAAGGAACGGGTTTTAATGCCGTTACCGGCGAATATGCCGATCTTATTAAAGATGGCGTAATTGATCCTCTCAAAGTGACGCGCACGGCTTTGCAAAACGCCGTTTCTGTTGCTTCCATGCTTTTAACAAGTGAATTTTTAGTGGCTGATCTACCGGAAAAAAATAACCCACCAGCCGGCGGGATGCCCGGTATGGGCGATATGGGGATGTAAAATTTATGCTTGTAATAAGATTGCAAAAAGTCGGGAAAAAACATACTGCCACCTTCAGGGTTGTGGTAACTCAAAAAACTGCCGCCGCGAAGCGGAAATATTTGGAGTTGCTCGGCAATGTTAATCGAAAAACCAAAGCGGTGAGTTTGAACAAAGAAAGAATTTTATATTGGATTTCAAAAGGCGCCCAGCCCTCTGACACAATTCATAATTTATTAGTTTCACAAAGTATAATTTCCGGCGCTAAAAAACCGGTTCATAAAAAATCAAAAAAAGAAGTGGCTAAAACAGAGGTAAAATTAGAGGCGGCGCTGGCTGAAACTCCAGTTGAAACGCCGGAAGTAGTATCTTGACCCCGCCCTTTGAGCTCAAAGGGCGGGGTTGACGGATTTTTGTGTTTCCGTTATACTATATGGCAATTAGTAGTTTGCCCTAATTTTACAGAGGGGCTTGGTCGACTACTCTAAATCTTAAATAAGTTATTCAAAGAAATGACTAATACATCGGTTGATCAGGAGTTTCTTGAATACCTTGTGAAATCAATTGTTGATAATCCTAATGATGTCAAAATTGATCGCAGGGTAGATGAAATGGGCGTCCTCTTAAACCTTAAAGTAAATCCGGAAGATATGGGTATGCTTATCGGTCGAGAAGGCTCAACCGCTAAAGCTATCCGAACCCTTCTTCGCATCGTGGGCGCTCGCAACAACGCGCGTGTCAATCTGAAGATAGAGGAACCGGAAGGCGGAGCTCGTCCCAGAAAAGAAAGAACTCAAACAATGGATGAGGTTGTGGAAGATTTGAAACAGCTTTAATCCGAAAAAAACAATCCCGCGCAGTTGCGGGGTTGTTTTTTTATTTGATTTTAATGGCTTTTAGGGTTATATAGTTTATAAAAGTCTTGGTATCTTAAAAACTTAATAGGAGCAGGCAAAATTGGGAAGGAAGTGGATGAAATTGTTAGTCATTTTATGCTGTTTTACGGTAATTTTTGGTTCTACAGGTTATTTGGTTTTTTGGTACTATTTTGACTATAAAGATGGTGATTTACCAGACGTTCTGGCCCTTAGGGATTATAAGTTTAATTTGACCACTATTGTTCGGGATGACGGTGGAGAAATAATCGATAAATTCAAAGTTGAGGATCGGGTTTATATTTCATTCCATTCGGTACCGGTAGCTGTTTTGTTGGCAACGGTATCGGCAGAAGATAAAAATTTCTTTGAGGGACGCTTAATTTATGGCATTGATTTTACGGGAGTTGTAAGAGCGGCTTTTAAAAATATAATTGCCGGCAAAGTAATTGCCGGCGGTTCAACTATTTCCCAGCAAACTGCCAAGTTAATTTGGTTGAATAACGAAAAAACATTCAAAAGAAAGTTTAAAGAAGCGCGACTCGCTTATAGGATGGAAAAGTATTTATCCGACGAACTGATTTTTGAAATTTACATTAACCTAGTTTATTTTGGCCATGGCAAGTACGGCATTGTTTCCGCTTCGGAATTTTATTTTAGTAAACAGCCGTCAGAGTTGACGTTTGATGAAGCTGCCATGTTAGCCGGGCTTATTAAGTGGCCTTATCAATTTTCGCCTATTGTCAATAAAAAAATTGCAACCAGCCGGCGCAATATGATTTTAAGCAGGATGATGAATAATGGTTTTATCAAGTATGGCGAGTATATCGCACTTACAGAAAAACCCGTTGTTTTAAGCATTAAAAGTATTGATCCGAAAGCTCCGTATCTTTCAAACTTTTTTATGGATGAACTTCATCGTCTCGGTTACAGCAAAGTGGTAAATCAAGGCTTGAATGTAAAGACCTCAATTAATTCTTCTTTCCAGCTAATTGCAAGTGAAGCTCTAAGCAAGGGGTTGAAAGCTTATGATAAGAGACACGAAAAGCGTCTTGTTCTCTACAATATTTTTTCCGAATATAAGTTAGAATCCATTGAAGATTTTAAATCAGAGTCATGGAACGGTGAACTTGGCATTGAAAGCACTGTCGATGGTTTGGTTATTGAAGTTGACAGCTCTTTTGTAGTGTTAAAAATTGGGAACGAGACAGCAACTATTACTGCTAAATCGCTTCCCAATATCCAGAACGGTATCGCGGATTTTAAAAGGGTATTCAAAGTAGGCGACGTGGTAATGGTTAAAATTACCGGCGTTAACGCTAGTAATGATTTTATTGTTGAGATTGTTCAGCCAGAGGCGCAAGGAGCGGTAGTAATTTTAGAAGTTACAACCGGCGCGATAAAAGCAGTTGTTGGCGGCCGGGATTTCAAGGTCAGTAAGTATAATAGAGCGATGCAGGCCGAAAGACAGCCTGGCTCGGCTTTCAAACCGTTTGTTTATGGCGCTTATTTTGAAAAGTATCCGGATAAAGATTTGGAAAGCCATGTTTTGGATACTCCAATTTGTTTTAAAACCGGCAATCCTAAAAAGCCAAAATGGTGCCCCAAGAATTACGAAGAGAAATCTTTACCGCCGTTTATGGGCTCGATTCCGATTAAAACTGCCATCGCGCGGTCTCGAAATGTGGCCGCCGTTCACGCGGCTAAAGAAGTTGGGATTAATAATGTGGTGGATTTAGCCCGCAGCATGGGTATTGCAAGCGATCTGCCTCGTTATCTTCCGACTGCCATCGGTGCCGCCGATGTAAAAGTAATTGATATGGCTAATGCCTACTCCACGCTTTTTAGGCAGGGAATTTATAAACCATATTGGTTTATAAATTCAATTACCGATAGAAACGGTTCAACGAAAAACTTAGAAACTATAGAAGAAAAACAAGCATTAAGCACTGAATCGGCAAATAAAATTTTGGGAGCAATGCGATGGGTAGTCTTGGCTGGTACGGCCCGTTCGGCTTCAAAAGAATTGCCCTTTGCGACGGCTGGTAAAACCGGAACGACCAATAACTTTACCGATGCTTGGTTTGTAGGCGGCTCGCCAAAGTATGTTGTCGCTGTGTGGATTGGCTTCGACCGAAAATCTATACCGCTAGTAAGTAGAGAAAGTTATTTTAAAGAAACCGGCGGTTCAGTAGCTCTTCCGATTTTTATTGAGATTATGAAAGAAATTTATAAGATCCGGCCGCCCGATTTATTTCCGGAAGAGATTGAGAATATAATTTTAGAGAAAAATGAAGATAAATAATTTAGATACCCCCAATTGGGGGTTTTGATTTTTTATGAAATAAAACTTAGAATTGTTTTACCTCGCCGAATCCGCCAGTTGGCGGAGAAGGCGGGCAAAAATTTATGCAATTCGATATTATAACTATTTTTCCAAATATCTTTAGATTTTATTTCAACGAGAGCATAATTTTGCGCGCCCAAAAATATCTTTAGATTTTATTTCAACGAGAGCATAATTTTGCGCGCCCAAAAATCGGGGAAAATAAAAATTAACATTGTTGATTTAAGGAAATTTTCAGCCGACAAAAATAAAAAGGTAGATGACAAGCCCTATGGCGGGGGACCCGGTATGGTTTTTAAAATTGAACCACTTATTAAAGCGATTTCAAATCTGAAACTGAAGGGCGGTAAAGAAAAACTTATTTTATTTTCACCTAGCGGAAAACAATTCAGTTCCAAAATGGCCACAGAGTGGGCTAAAAAATATAATCGGATAATAATGGTTGCCGGCCATTACGAAGGAGTAGACGAAAGAATTAAAAAAATTTTTAAGATGGAAGAAATTTCAATCGGGCCATATATTTTAACCGGCGGAGAACTACCGGCAATGATTGTTATTGATTCGGTTTCGCGCCATATTCCGGGAGTTTTGGGGAAAAACGAGTCGCTTGAAGAAAAACGTTTTGGCGCTGGTGTTCCGGTTTTCACCCGTCCGGAAGTTATTAAATATAAAAATAAAAAATACATTGTTCCAAAAGTTCTTCTTTCCGGAGATCACAAAAAAATAGAGGAATGGAGAAAAAAGCATCAAAAAAGCGATTTGACTTACTAATAGTGCTTGGATATACTCGCACTTATATAAGTATAGTTCTTTGAACACACCAACAGGAGTGTCTAATGACTGAACTGCAAAAAACTAATGCGTTGCTTAGAGAACTTCTTCAGCTAATATATGTTCAGCATCAGTTCTTTATGTGGGCATTATCACCAGATCATTATGGGGCTTGGCTCAACAGAATGACGCTAGCATACCGACTTCAAAAACATCATGTCTGGACTGAAGAAGAATGGTCGATTTTGGTTAAGAAAGATTTTAAAGATGGATGTAAGCGATGGCCTCAGATGAAAGAAACCTGGAAGAAGCTCCGAAAGTATTATAGTCGCGATGTTGTGCGGTTTATGGACGAACTTTTCGTCTCTATGGATACGCCGCAAAAGAAAAGTAGAAAAAGAAAATAAATAACAGATACCCGTCTTATGGCGGTATTTATTTTATCTCAAAATCAGTAAAAAAGATTATATAATTTATGCCGGCAATTTAACCACTTAATTTCCGATCGGTTGCAAAGTTGTAACTTTTGAAATATAGTATCTTTGTTAAACTTTAGTTAAATTTTTATTCATGGAACGAATGGGATCAATGTCTAAAAAAGTCATGCTCCTTTTGATAGGGGGCGCTTCTTTAAGTTTAGCAAGAAGACCTGATCAATATTTTAAAATTGTCAAAAATATTGCTAAAGAATGGAAAAAGATTAATGAAAGAAATTTGAAACTGGCAATTAAAAATCTGTATAAATCAAAATTGATTGATTATAAGGAAAATCGCGATGGGACAGTTGCTATTGTTTTGACGGATAATGGAAGAAAAAAAATTCTAAAGTATGATTTAGATAAAATTCAAATAAAAAAACCCGTAAAATGGGATATGATGTGGAGAGTGGTAATTTTTGACATTCCGGAAGAGAAACGACAGGGAAGGATTGCATTAGCTGAAAAATTAAAAGAGCTTGGATTTTATCCTCTGCAAAAAAGCGTTTTTCTTTATCCGTATGAATGCAAAGACGAGATTGATTTTATAATAGAAATTTTCAATCTCTCACCGTATGTCAGATTTTTGAGGGTTAAAAATACCGATATTGATATAGATCTAAAAGTTCGATTTCATTTGTCATAGTGATTTTAGCAGCTTCTCAATTTAACAGTTTAATTTACGATCGTCTGATAATATGTAATTTATGTAATTCATGTAATTTATGAAAATTTTTATAAATTACGCATGGTCACATTCATAAATTTGTAAAAAGTTCTTTTTTTGATATACTGACTGGGTAAAAAATCTGGTACTTTAAAAAATAGGGGAGTGCAAATGTACGAAACTGAAAAATGGCTTGTATACGAACAAAAAGATTTTAATAAAGATATTCAAGCGCTAGTATTCATAATTAAATACTGTACAAAATTGTTTGATGGCATATTCGGTATTCCCGAAGGCGCTAATGTTTTGGCGGCCTATCTTCATTATCGGTTGAAATTACCTATCTTCAGAACTCCTGAAGAGATAACTGAGAACACTATTATAGTTGATGATATTGCTGATACTGGTGCAACTCTTACTAAGTATGTCAAAGATGGAAGTTTTGTCGTTACGCTTTTTTATCATAAACAAAGCATTTTTGTTCCCAGTATCTGGCTTCATGAGAAGCATGACAAATGGGTTCATTTTCCATGGGAAGATCCGGAGGATGGCGATGACCGACTAGTGCGAGATTAACTTATTTTTGAAAAACCATTGACGCAAAAATTTTGCGTCAATGGTTTTTTTGTAATAATATATATTTTGTATGGACTTTAGAGACAAAATAATTGAAGCGGGGCTAACTTTTTCTGATATTTCTTTGCGTCCCCAGAAATCAAATTTGAAAAGCCGTCTTGATCCGGATACTTTTAGTTATCTTACAAAGAAAATTAAATTGGCGGTTCCAATTATAAGCGCCAATATGGATACCGTTACTGAAAGCACAATGGCCATTGCCATGGCACGATATGGCGGTATTGGCATTATTCATCGAAATATGAGCATTGAAGATCAAGTTAAGGAAGTTTTGAAAGTTAAATCAGCAGACGAGGCCTTAATACGAAATCCCTATACACTGTTTCCTGAAAATCTTGTCTGGCAAGCCCGGGAACTTTTAGCGGAAAAACAGATCGACAGTGTGTTGATAATTGATAAGAAAAAAAAATTAGTCGGCCTTGTTACCAAGCATGAGTTGGCAAAAGCTCAGAGCATGGAATCAATTGAAAAATATATGTTACCGAGGCGGGATTTAATTGTTGCAGAAATTAATGGAAAATCTCTTACTGAAAAAGACGCGCGTATTTTAGCTGAAAAGATTTTTGCCAAACAGCATCTTCTTGGTAAATTGCCATTCATTGATAAAAAAGGCAATTTAGTAGCACTTTTGATTAAAAAAGACTTGCTTAAAGAGGCGTCATATCCTTCGGCTACAAAAAATGAACTCGGTCGACTAAGGGTTGGGGCCGCAATTGGGGTGAGTGAAGATACTATTGGAAGAGCCCAGGCGCTCGTTAATGTCGGGGTCGACGTTTTAGTTTTAGACATCGCTCACGGTCATGCTGTAAAGCCTATGGAGATAGCGCGGTTAATTCGCAGGCGATTGCCAAATTGTGAATTAATTGTTGGCAATGTAGCCACCAAAGAAGCGGTTCGTGATTATGCGCGGCTTAACGTTTCGGCCATTAAAGTAGGCATTGGCCCGGGCGCCACTTGTTCAACGCGCATTGTTTCCGGCGCCGGCGTACCGCAAGTTTCGGCACTTCTGGAATGTGTTCGTGAGTCACAAAAATTCGGAATACCGATTATTGCCGACGGCGGTATCCGTTATCCGCGAGATGTCTCTATTGCCATCGGTTGCGGCGCTTCAAGCGTAATGATTGGCACTTTATTTGCCGGAACCGACGAAAGCCCGGGAGATGTCATTCATGACAACGGCCGGCTCATGAAAATTGTTCGCGGTATGTCTTCTTTAGACGTCAATCTTGAAATTAAAGGTGATAAATTTATGAACTCTGACTTGAGAGCGGTGATTCAACCGGAGGGAGAAACCGGACGCATTTCTTATCGCGGACCTCTTATTCGGGTTTTGGGTTCTTTAGTAAGCGGTCTTCGTTCGGGAATGACTTACGCCGGAGCGGCAAATATTAAAGAATTACAGCGGCCATTTGAAAGGAAATTTACCAGGATGAGCCAAGCTGCTTGGGAAGAATCCAAGCCTCACGATATTGAAATAATTTAATGCTTCAACTTCACTCAGCATTAATCCTGAGCTTGTCGAATGGATTAACCCCACAACTGCGGGGTTTTATTTCGCTATTTAAATTTTGTATTGTCAAGGTTGACGGTAAAAAATTTAAAATATAAACTGGAAACAATCTAAGGGTCTTTTACAAATGAAAATGGGGACAGAAATGAAAAGAGATGAAATTACCGAGTTGAGAAGAAGATTTAACATTCCGAGAAAACCTCCTATAGGTTTTTATTTGACGGCTCAAGGTAAAAAAATTCTTCTTTCTCTTCTTAAATTAGGTCTTGATAGGGGGAAGATAGCTAAGCTTCTCAATAAGCCGACGGTTATGGCTGTTGAAAAAATATATAATCGCGCTAGTATAAAATTGCGAATGCCAGAGACAAAAAATTTGGTCTGGAATGAAAAAATGGATCAAGTTATGGTTGATGGATTTAAGGAAAGCGCCGATTATAGCCGCGGTGTCGAACGCAACAAACTTAGAACTGAACTCATAAAGCGCATTAATGACTTACGCGATCCCGGTACGCGGAAAATCAAAACCTGGAATGCAGTGTTTGATCATATGAAATATAGGTCTGGCGATAAAAAATTGTCTTGGGGCAATGATAAGGCTGGGCCCAAGGCAAAGGTTGATAAAGAAAAAGTTAAGCAAGAAGAGATAGAGAAATTTACCGCGCAATTAAAGAAGGAAGAACGCTCTTGGCCAGAACAGGAAGTTTTGGAAGTTAGCGAAGAGGCATGGAATCGTCCAGGCGTAAGACGCGGCTATACTTCGCGTTGGGATTATAAAGGGCCCGGATATCGTAGTGGCATTATTTTAGAAGGTTGTCGTAAGTTTGCCGAAGAAGGGTGCCGTTTTATTGTTCTTGTTGGCGGTTTGGTGAGTAAAAACTACGTTAGGAAAGAATTAAAGAGACGTTTTAAGGATGTTAAACTTGAATATAGAGATAATGTTGCGGAACATTTTGTTAATGAGTCGGCGAAAGAACTGGCTTTCATTATTCCTAAAATTAAGAAACCCGTAAGTATTTGGGCTGATCCGAATAAACCGGAATTTGTTCGGTTTTATATTTCTACCAGCCCGATTTACGATGGCCCTAACAGCGAACTTTATGAAAGCACTTATGGCGAGGAAATCGCTCGCCGACTTCAGGCATTGAGGCCTGACGATATTCGTCTTGAAAACGAGGGTAGTGCTCGTCTTGAAGTTAAGGGCGTTAACGAAGTTGATTGGGCAATCAGTCCTGTTAAACATCGCTTGCCCAGCCAGTATTATAGCGCGGCTGCCGAGCGTGAAATTAGAGATAAATCAGCCCAATCAGATCAGTTATTTCCGGATCTTTGGGTAGTTGGCACGCATGCCTCCGCTATTCATAAAACGAGCGGCGAGAAAGAAAGACCATATATTACTATTCCGGCTTCTTGTCGGCTTGAAGCGACTACCGTTGCCGAAAATCAAGAAGGAATAGTCGTTGTAGAATCAATTGACGGTAACCGTTTTGTACGATTTTGGAACCTCAAGGATTTAATTCATACCGAAAGACAGTTTATTACTGGTATTAAAGAAGGAGCTTCTGATCTTCACAAAAAGATCGTTAAAGTTATCAAAGACCACGGAGCAATGACTGTCGGGCTTTTATCGGATAAACTTGGGATTGAAAGGGAAATAGTTGAACGGGAAATAAAATATCTTGAAGAGCCTAAAATGTCGGCCAGAAAAACTTGGCCAGGACTTTATTATAATCCCAAATCCCAGCGATACGATTTTCACCTTGATTGGATTCAGGAAAAACTAAGACATCACCTACCTGTTGAGTACTCTGAAAATACATCGCTTATGTTCGGCTGTCTTCACGCCAGTTATACTACAACGGATTATCAGCATTTCGTTTTAAAGTATCCTGAAATTATCTTAGCTCATAAAGTTAAAACCTTGATTGGCCTGGGCGATTTTGTCGCTGGTTTAAAGCACGACCTGATGCATCGTGGCGAAATTATCGGCTCTCTTAACGAAACTGATCATCAAATTTTTGCTGCTGAACTTGTCGCAACGATTATTTTTAAGTCATTTAGAAAGCGATTTGAAGATGCGCTCTTAAAATTTACGACTGTTAAACCAACTGTTGTTGAATTAAAATCTATAGTTGCGGATCCCTTAGTTCTTGTGGATTTTATTTATATCGTAGGCAATCATGATGCGTGGCCGCTAGGCTTTGGTACTTCGCCCTTAGGAACTTTCCGCGATAAATTAACAAGAATTTTATATCGGGAAATCAGTGTCCTTTTTGCATCTCGTGGTCTTCCGCTAATCGATTTTTATGATTTGATTGAAAAAAAGATTATTCTATTACCTGATTTTAATCCTGTCTGCACATTACCTTCAGTATTGACCTTCGGCGCTCGCCATCCGGGTATGGCAAGAGCGGATACTACCTCACTAAGAGCCCAGAAAGCATTAGAAGCCCTGGGTACTCAAATTGTTGGCATTGCCAACTTCCATGTAGCCACCACGGTTCGTGTTTGGCGGCCCGATTTGGGCCAATGCGTGGCGGTTCAAGCGTCAACGCAAGTTATTTACACGCCGTTTGAAGGTAGTAAAATGAAAAAGCTTGATTTTGGGCCGACATTATTAAGAACTCTCTCTCACGATAATAGGATTTATATGGATGAAACCGCTTATTTTAATAAGCCTATGTTGAAAGAACCTTATTCAAAATCTATTGACGTTGATAAGCTTAAAGATTCACTCGGTCTTTTAAGAGCTTAAATTACTTTTTTTCGCCCCGCAATCGCAGGGCGATTTTTATTGATCCCGCACATAAAAGTTATGTGTGGGATTGACAACAGATTATTTGGGTGATAAGTAAATTATATGGTTCTTTATTTTATATAAATAAGTCATCGGAGGTAGCTTGGGCTCATCGGCTGACACGCTATCGCAACCAAAACACTATAACAGACATCACACTTATCCAAAAAGCCGCATCCCGACGAAGTATCACGGAGGAAAAAATAAAGTTTTAGGCAAGTGGATGGTGCTTCAAGGCGTCCCAATAAAAGCCCACAACGCATTGCACGCTATTTTCGGCAATCGCGTTCCCGAGGAGCAGATTGTATTTTTGAAAAAACTCTGTGATCAAAATGGAATTCTTAATTTGGAAATCTATGCGGCTTATAAAGATGCATTCGATGCTCTTTTTAGCGGCAACATTTCTTTCGTTAGTATGTTGGAAGTTACAAAGCAATGGGATTTGTCAAAAGAGGCGCGAGAAAGATACGCCGACAGGCTTGCGATGCTTTATAAAGTTTTAAATTTTGATATTTCCGGAGGAATTCCGTTAAGAAAATTTAAATTGAATTAACCCCAAATCGGGGTTATATTTATCTTTATGAACACGCTTGTTTCTGATTTAATTAAACAGGGCATTTTGAAAACTCCGCGGATTATTGAGGCATTTAAAAAAATCAACCGCGCTGATTTTGTGCCGCCGGAGTTAAAAGAACGGGCGTACGTTAATGAACCATTGCCAATAGGGGAAGGGCAGACCATATCACAACCTTTAACCGTTGCTTTTATGTTGGAACTTTTACAGCCGGAGCCGGGAAATAAAATTTTTGAAATCGGTTTTGGGTCAGGATGGCAAACAGCATTATTAGCGGAAATAGTTGGAATAAAAGGACGAATATTCGCAGTTGAAAGAATCCCAGAACTTTTTAGATTCGGCAGGAAAAATATTGCTAAATACGGTTTTATTAAAAACGGCACGGTGAAAATGATTGGCGGCGACGCGATCTTAGGATTAAAACGCCACGCGCCGTTTGATAAAGTAATCGCCGCGGCATCGGGCAAGGAAGTGCCAGAGACATGGCTGAAAGAATTAAGAATCAACGGTCGGTTAGTTGCTCCGATTAAAGAAAGCATTTGGCTTTACGTAAAAAAATCTTCACCCGCCAAAATTTCCAAAGGAAACTTAGGCGGGCAAGAAGAATTTGAAAAAAAAGAATACCCCGGCTTTATTTTTGTTCCTCTTATCAAAACTTGACGCTTTTAGCCAGTTGTGATATAAAAATATAAATAACATTGTTCTTTAATTTTAAAACAAAAGGGGGCGGATTAATGAAAAAGCTAAAATGGGTGGTTTTGGGTGTTATCGTGTCGGTTCTCTATTTGAATATAGGATATCTTGTCGCTTATTCGCTTGATTCTGGAGTTTCGCAGACCGCTTTTTCCGAAGCTGTTTTCAAAACCGTGAATTTTATGAATTCTCTTAATAGGGACAAAGCAGATAATTCTAATACAACTAAGAATATAATTTACGGAGTCACGATAATTTTTTGGCCCTTTGTAGTGTTAGTTTTTTGGATGGTCAATTTATTTGTTTTGTTATGGACAGTTTTTGTTTGGCTTGTTAACGGTGGTATTTTCCGTTGGCTTGGCTTGATTTAGGTAGGAAAATTTTAGGGGCTTGACGCCCCTTTTAATATTTGATAAGGTTGTTATATTCTGCAGACAACGGGCACAAGCTGCCTTCTCCGCCAACTGGCGGATTCGGCGAGCCGAAGTAAGTCCCGTCGAGGATTACAAAACATTTATGTGTTTTGTGTCGTCTGCGGGCATACGCCCGTTTTTTTGTTTAGAAATTATCCCTCGACTTTGCTCGGGATCCTGAGCTTGTCGAAGGAGAAATTAGGATTTATCTGGCTTCGCCAGATCTCGCGAAGCGAGAGAAATTTAGATATAATATGGCTTTAACACGCGAGCAAAAAGGAAATATTTTAAAAGATTTAAAAGAAAAATTCAGCCGTGCTAAAGCGGTAATTTTGGTTGAATTTAATAAACTTCCGGTTAGTAAAACTATGGAACTTCGCCGCATACTTACGGGCATCGGCGCTGAATATAGGGTCGTTAAAAAAACTTTAATAAGCCGGGTTTTAAAGTCGGAAAAATACGAAGAAATTAATATAGACGATATAAAAACTCAAGTGGCTTTTGTTTTAAGTTATGATGATCCGGTGCCAGTGGCAAGTTCGCTTTACAAATTTTCAAGGTTAAATGAAGCGTTAAAAATTTTAGGCGGGTTTCTCGGATTGGATTGGAAAGACAAGGCTAAAGTTATAGAACTTGCTAAGCTACCGCCACGAGAAGTTTTACTAGGCCGGGTTGTAAGAGTTATTGCCTCGCCGCTTTCCGGTTTAGCCATCGTGCTTTCTGGCAATACGCGCAACTTAATAAATTTATTAAATAATTTACAAAATAAAAGGTCGACGTAACATTTATGTAGCTGTCCGCCTTCGCATAAAGCTTCGGCGGATGCTCATAATTGTTGCTAAAATTTTAAGAAAATTTTAGACAATTATGGCAGACAAATATAATAAAATTATAGAAGAAGTAGAAAAACTTACCGCTCTTGAGCTTTCAGAGCTTGTTAAGGCGCTTGAAGAGAAATTCGGCGTTAGCGCTTCGGCTCCGACGTACGCCGCAGGCGTAGTCGGAGCTCCGACCTCGCCAGAGGCGAGCGTCGGAGAAGAAAAAACCGCGTTTGATGTTGTGTTAAAGGGAGCAGGCGATCAAAAAATAGCTGTTATTAAGATTGTTCGCGAAGTAACCAACAAAGGTCTTCAGGAAGCTAAACAGCTTGTGGATGCCGCTCCGCAAACAGTTAAAAGCGGCGTATCCAAGGTTGAAGCTGATGAACTAAAAATAAAACTAGAGGCCGCCGGAGCTGTTGTAGAATTAAAGTAAAAAGTTTCTACATTACTTAAAACAAAACGCGCCGTTGAAAACCGGCGCGTTTTGTTTTATTATAAGCACATGAAATTTTTATCTGAACCATCTCTTGACGCTATTTTTGACTCTCAAATAAGGGCGAGGATTTTAAAGTTATTTTTGTATAGTCCCGATAAAAATTTTGATTTTGAGACAATTAAAAAAATGCTTAACACAGATTCTACTGTAATTAATAGGCAGTTTAAAAGTTTATTAGCAGTAAAATTTATAACCGCCAAAAATGTTGGCGGAAAGCAGTTTTTTAAAGTTAATGGAAGTTTTGATTTTTATGACGAGCTGAAAGAATTAATTACTAAAGCCAGCCCGGCCTCAAAAGAAAAAATGCTTGAGCGGTTGAGAAGACTCGGGAAAATAAAATTAGCGGTAATTTCCGGAATTTTTATAAATTCCGACACATCAAGAGCTGATTTGCTAGTAGTGGGAGATGGAATTAAACAGTCAAAATTCAATAACTTTTTAAAAGATTTGGAAGCCGAAGTCGGCAAGGAAATAAATTACGCCCTGATGACAACGAAAGAATTTAAATATCGCTACGACATGTACGATCGGTTCGTTCACGACTTATTGGACTTTAAGCATGAAAAGTTAATTAATAAACTGAAAGTTTAGGGCATTTAGCTCAGTGGTAGAGCGTTGCATTCACATTGCAAAGGTCGCAGGTTCGATACCTGCAATGCCCACAAAAAAATTTTAAGTTATCCACAATTAGGCCTCTTGCGGGTCTTTTTTATTTGTATTAAGATTAAATTACTTAGTGGGAGATTGTGGGTAAGTTTGTGGATAAGTATGCTAATCTGTGCATAACTTTATAGATGTCCGACATCTATAAAGTTAATAATTTATATGCTTTTAGGCGAATTTAAGCACAATTTAGATTCCAAGAACCGAATCACAATTCCAGCCAAATTAAGATTAGAATTAGGTGAAAAACCGATTTTAACAAGGGGGCTTGATAATTGTTTGTTCATTTACCCCCACCGCGACTTTGAGCTTTTCATGGAGAAATTAGAAAAACTTCCTTTAAGCCAGAAAAAAGCCAGAAACTTTAAAAGATTCATGCTTTCAGGCGCTAATGAAATTGAAATTGATGAAATGGGACGCATTCTTATTCCCGAACCGCTTAAAAAATATTCCGGAATTAAAAAAGAAGTCGTAATAATTGGAGTCCAGGATAAAGTCGAGCTTTGGAATGAAAATATTTGGAACAACTATATTGCCGAGGCTGAAAAAGAATCTGGCAATCTGGCAGAAGGGCTAGAACAATTCGGTATTTAATATGCATACCCCGGTTCTCTTAAAAGAAGTTTTGGAATATTTGAATCCCAAGCCGAATCAGAATTTTATTGACGCCACAGTGGGTGATGGCGGGCACGCCAAAGAAATTTTAAAACTGACAGCACCTTTCGGCATGTTTCTGGCAATTGATCGCGACATTGATTCAATAATCCGCGCTCGGGCCAATATTGAAAAGTTTGGGAAAAGAGTTCTTTTTATAAACGATTCTTTCGGCAATCTTGGAAAAATTGTTAAAGATGCGGGAATCAGCCAGGTTTGCGGAATTCTTTTTGACTTCGGAATGTCCTCCTCGCAGCTTGAAAATTCCGGCAGGGGATTCTCGTTTAAAAAAGACGAAATTCTTGATATGAGATTTGATGCCAAAAATCCGCTTACGGCCGAAGATATAATCAACAATTACGGTGAACTCGAACTTTTGGAAATTTTTAAAAAATGGGGTGAAGAACCAAAAGCCCGGCTGATAGCGAAAGCCATAGTTACCGAGAGGAAAAGAAAAAGAATAAAAACAACCGGAGAGCTTGTGAAAATAGTCGAATCTGTTAAAAGGCGCGCCGGAAAAATTCATCCCGCCACCCTGATTTTCCAGGCATTGAGGATTGAAGTTAATGAAGAGTTTTCAGAAATTGAAAAAGCGCTTTCTGCCGTTCCTAATGTCATCAAGCATGATGGCCGCGCGGCATTTATCTCCTTCCATTCTTTGGAAGACCGGATAATTAAAAATTGGATTAAAAAATGTGCAAAAAATCCCCCACCCTTGGAAGATAAACAAAATTTAAATACTAAGGGCGAAATCTTCCAAGGGTGGGGGATAAAAATTTTAAATAAAAAACCGATAGTCGCTTCAGCAGAAGAGTTAAAAAATAATCCAAGAAGCCGTAGCGCTAAACTAAGGACAATTAAAATAATATGATCCCGTTAGAAATCTAAATTCAAAATAATGGGAAAATAATTTAAGAAATATTGTTAAGAAATATAAATTAATAATTAAATAAATAAATTTCTAACGGGATGACGGAAGCTGTATTAAAAATAAAAAATCTGGTCTTGGCTAGAGAACGCCGCAGTTTTACAATTGCAGCGTTTAAAAGTATGAAAATGGAAACATTAAATACTGCCATGATTTTAAGTATAATCGCTCTAATAGTTTTTTATCTTTTTATGGCTAATAACGTGGCTATGGCTAATTACGGCAAGACAGTGCTTCAAAAAGATATTGAAGGTTTAAGAATGGAAATTAGAAACCTTAATTTGGAACTTACCAATAAAAGAAGCGTTGGTTTTCTTATGAAAGCGGCACAGGATTTAGGGCTTGTTATTAACGAGGGAATTCAGTATATTAAAATAATTGGGCCGGTAGCCAAAAATCCATGAAGCAAATCGCCAAAAGCCGGATTTTGATTTTAATCTTCATTTTTACGGTAGCAGGCCTCCTTATCTGGGGGCGCTTCTTTTACTTGACGGTAATTCGCCACGATTATTATTTGGCCAAAGCCAAAATCTTAGTTTCTTTGGATCGGGTTACTCCTCGCGGAAGCATTTTTTTGACCGATAAAGATACTTTACCGCTTGCCGCCGCTCTAAATAAGGAATTTCCCTTAGTTTACGCCGTTCCGTCAAAAATAAAAGAATCTCAAGATGCGGCAAAAAAGCTGGCGCTAATTTTGGAAATTGATGAGACAACTTTACTCAACAAACTTAATAAACCGAATGATCCGTACGAGGTTTTAAAAAAGAAAGTTTCCGAAGAGGTTGTTGGCAAAATTAAAACGGAAAAAATTGAAGGCGTCGGTATTGATAATGAAACTCAAAGATACTACCCGGAAGGCCTTTATTTATCTCAAGCTTTGGGGTTTTTAGGTTTTACCGAAAGCGGTCAGGCCGGCCAATACGGTCTTGAAGAAAGTTATGACAGGGAACTATCAGATCCGATTTCGGGCGCCGATTTAATTTTGACGATTGACTCTTCAATTCAAGCGCAAGCGGGACAGATATTAAACAAGCTCGTTAACGAATGGGATGCTGACGGCGGGTCTATCATAGTAATGAATCCTAATAATGGCGATATTTTGGCCATGTCTTCTTTGCCGGATTTTGATTCTAATAAATATTCCGAAGTAAAAGACAAAAGTGTTTTTATAAATCCGGTTACATTAAAACGCTATGAACCCGGTTCCGTTTTCAAACCGATTACCATGTCTATAGGTATAGAAACCGGAGCTGTTACGCCGGAAACCCAATATTATAATACAGGCAGTGTTAAAATTGCCGACCGTGTAATTTCAAATTCCATTCCCGACAAAATTTTGGGGCTTCAAACGATGGTAAAAGTTTTAGAGCAGTCGCTTAACACCGGCGCCATATTCGTACAGGAGCGTGTTCCAAAAGATGTGTTTCTTAAATATTTAAAAGAATTTGGCATTGACGGTAAAACCGGCATTGACGTCAGTGAAGTATCGGGCGATCTCTCGGTATTATTAAACGGCCGCGATATTAACTTTGCCACCGCTTCTTTTGGACAAGGAGTAGCCGTAACTCCGATCGGGCTTATACGCGATTTAGCGGCTATTGCCAATGGAGGGAAATTAGTAAGGCCGCATCTCGTTTCAAAAATAATTTGGCGCAATGGAGATTTTCGCGAAATGACGGGCGGCCCCGAAAAACAGATTATTTCTTCTGAAACAGCCGCTAAACTTACCGGTATGATGGTAAAAGTTATAGAAAACGGCAGCGGCCGCAGCGCTCAAGTTAAGGGATATACTATTGCCGGAAAAACCGGAACTGCCCAAGTGCCTAGTTTAAAAGGAGGGGCGTATTTAGATGAATATATCCATACTTTTGTGGCATTCGCGCCGGCTTATGATCCGAAGTTTATCGCGTTAATAAAATTAGATAATCCAAAAGGCGTTCGTTTTGCCGAAAGCACGGTGGTTCCTATTTTTAGGGATTTAGCAGAGTTTATATTTAGTTATTTGCAGATACCTCCGGATAAGCCGATTGAACAATCGCCGTAAACAATTTATACTAATAACCATGATAAACGATAAAATAAGAGTTGCAGTTATTTTTGGCGGCCGGTCGGTTGAGCACGAGGTTTCAATCGTGACGGCAATGCAAATTTTTGAAAATATTAATCGTGAAAAATATGATATTATTCCGGTTTATATAGATAAATCAGGGCGCTGGCTTGTTAGCGAAGAACTGGGAAAAATAGAAAGTTTCAAGAATCTAAAACTTAAAGAAATTAACCCGCCAAAATTTTGGAGGAAATTTAGGCGGGTAAAAGCGCCGGAATATTTTTTTGCCGCTTCGCCAAGCATTAAATCTCTCTTGCCAAAAAGCGCGATAAAATCATTTTTCAGTAAAATTTCCGCCGATATCTATTTTCCTGCCGTTCATGGCACTTTCGGGGAAGACGGTACGCTTCAGGGAATTTTCGAAATAGCCGACGTCCCTTATGTTGGAAGCGGAGTAACCGGTTCGGCCGTCGGAATGGATAAAATTATTCAAAAATCTGTTTTTAAAGATAACGAAATACCTGTTGTAAATTATGTCTGGTTTTCAAAAAGCGAATGGGAAAACGAAAAGGATAGGATTATAAAATATGTTGAAAAAACTCTCCGCTATCCTGTCTTTGTTAAGCCGGCTAACTTGGGAAGCAGTATTGCTATAAGTAAGGCAACGGGTTTTAAAGAACTTCAGGAAGCGCTAGATATCGCTTCCCACTTTGACAGGCGCCTTATTGTTGAAGAAGGAAAGATAGGAATTGTTGAAATTAATTGCTCTGTTATGGGCAATAATGATCTGATTGCTTCGGTTTGCGAACAGCCGATAAAAAATAGCGAGATGCTTACTTACGAAGATAAGTATCTTAAGGGCGGCAAAGTGAAACCCTTCGACTCGGCTCAGGGTAAAGGCATGGCCGGCCTTTCACGCTTGGTGCCGGCGCCGATTAGCGAGGAACTTACTAAAAAAATTCAGGAAGCGGCAATGCGGGCATTTAAGGCAGTTGACGCCGCAGGAATTTCGAGAGTTGATTTTATGGTTAAGCTGGATACGGAAGAATTTTGGATTACGGAAATAAACACCTTGCCAGGCTCTTTATCTTTTTACCTTTGGGAAAAATTAGGCATTAATTTCAGCGAATTGATTGACCGGCTTATAAATCTTGGATTTGAACGCCACAAAGAACGCCAAGAACTGACTTTCAGTTATGATTCGGATTTGATTTCTAAAGGCGGCGGAACTAAGAGATAAAAAATTTAAATACATAAAAATAAGAGACCCCGCACCTGTACAGGTGCGGGGGCAGATTCGCCCATTTGCGGGTAGGGGCCAACTCCCGGGAAGACTAACCCCCTTGGTATTACCCCGCAAATGAGACGCTGTATTGGATGGCAGAGCGGAGTTGAACCGTACGTCATCCGGGATAAGCCTGCCGTACCCACCAGGGCACTCGTCGTAAACGAGCGGGAATCGAACCCATTTTCCGTTCAGGTTCCTCCAGACGACCCACCGGGTCTGCCACCCAAAGTCCGACTTTCGAACTTCCGAACTTTTTAACTAAACCTAGTATATCAAATCCACAGAATTTGTCAAGTGCTTAAAAATAGTGGTCGGGGAGGTCGTTTTCCAGTAAAATTGCGGAATTAGGGATTGTGAGTTCGGAAAGTTTTGATTTGGCCGCGTCTAAATCTGAAACTTCATAAACCTTAGAAATATAATCATTACCATAAACTTCTTTCAGCCCCTCTGTAAGAGCGTCTTTATTTGTTTCTCCGACCACAATTGTATAGTCGGCGATTTTGGCGGCGCTTCGCGCCGCCTCTTTGTTTAGTTCAAATTGTTCAGCGCCTAGTTCAATCATTCCCGGAGTAACCAAAATTCTTCTTTCGGCTGAAGTATTTTTCAAAAGTTCCAAAGCCGAATTAAATCCGGCCGGATTAGAATTATAAGTATCATCTATAATTGTGATATTTGCCGATGTTTTAATAATTTGTTGTCTGTGAGGTGTAGACGACGCTGTTTTTATTCGGCCCAGTGTCTCGTCCGGTGAAACATCAAAAAAAGCGGCAATTTTAAAAAGTAATTCTTCTTTTGAATTGAAAAAAGCGATTTTTGACTTGATTTTGAAATTATTAATTTGCGATTCCAACTCGCGTGGAATTAGCCCAAGTCCATCTTCAGGTAGTGATTCAATAAGTTCCATTTTGGTTTTCAATATATTTTCTCTGGTTTTAAACCGTTCAAGATGCATCGGACCGATGGCGGTAATTATTCCTATCTTTGGTTTAATAAGCTTGGTAATTGATTTTATGTCTCCCGGCTGATACGCCGCTATTTCGCAAATAAAAATCTCGTGGTTCTTGCGGAGATTTCGGATAATTGTTTTGGCAACTCCTAACAGCGTATTATAGTTTCCTTCGGTTCTTAAAGTCTTATATTTAGGCGTTAGAATGTGATAAAGAGCATCTTTTGTTGTGGTTTTACCGTAAGAGCCGGTGATGCCAATAACTGTTAAATTTGGCATTTTTTTTATTTTTTGACTGGCTAAAAAAATTAAAGACTTTTTTAATATATTGTCAACAGGTGACAAAATTTTAGTTGAAATTTCAAGTGCTAATTTAGCATTAACAAAAATATTAAAGATGTTGGCTAAAACAAAAATCATTTTTATTTTCAGCGTCCAGTCAATATGCTTCTTTTTCTCTAAAACAACGCGATCGGGATTGTTTTTTAGCCAATCGCTAAAGCGTTTTAACTCATATTCTTCAAGTTGAAGCAAATACAGTAAATTTCTAAGCGGCATCATATGGCAAATTCTTTAATCAATTTAATGAATTCCTCCGGTTTTTCTAAAAATACGAAGTGCCCGGCATTTTTTATGACTGCAAATTTTGCGCCAAGAATATTTTCGGCGATAATTTTTCCTTCGCTAAGAGGCGTTATTTTATCTTTTTCTCCCCAGATAACAAGCGTTGGAATTTTCATCGAATGAAAATACGGCCTTAAATCTTCTTTAATAACGTTTTTGAATGTCTCTTTAAGTTCAGGACCTTCTATTTGGGCGTAATCGGTTTTATCGTATTTTAACAATTTTAAAATTAATTTTCTCAATTTTTCAGGGATGAGCGGTTTTAAAATATCCACTGTTTTTTTAAGTAAAATCATTTTGCGACGCGGCTGGCGAATTGCACTGGAAGAAACCAATATTAATTTTAAAGCGTAACCGGGATAAAGCAAACTAAACTTAACTGCCACCGCGCCGCCGAAAGAATGACCGATTATTATTGGATTTTCTATTTTGTTTGTTTTTAAAAATTCATAAACAAAATCAGAGTAATCTTTGAGTGTCATTGGTTTTTCTATTGGCGTTTGCCCAAAACCCGGCATGTCAAAATCGTAGATATTAAACCCATCTTTTAAGAAATAATAAAGCGGCTTAAAAATTTCCGAAGAAACCCCCCAGCCATGGATAAAAACAAGCGATTTTTTATTGTCTATCATTGCAAAGATTATGCCATAAATTTATTAAAATGACAAAAATTTTAAGTTGACCATACGGCGATTTTTTAGTATCATTGTTTTAATATTTGTTATTTGAAAACACAAAACGGAGGTAAAAATGCCCGCACAAGTCGTTGTTGTTCCCGGGAGATTGCCGGAAGGCAGAGTCGATCCTCTTTATGGATATGTGGTGGTTATATCAGCGGCGCGAGCGCTTCGAGAAAGCAAAATAGATCCAGAGTCTACTCATCCGCCTATTCTTCCGGACTATGATGAAAATTGCGGTTTTTGTCCTCGTAACGAAGATAAAACGCCCCCGGAACTCGTTTCTTTTAGGCGCGATCCGTTTGATATTACATCGTGGGGTACTCGCGGTTTTACCAATCTTTATCCTATTTTAGCGCTTGAAGCCGAAGGACCGGCGCAAGGCGTTAACGAAATTGTTGTTGAAACCATGCGCCATAATGGTTTTCTTTCTTCCGTTTCCATTGAGGAACTTTCAGAAGCGTTTAGAGCCATTACGATCCGATATTTTTCTTTAAGAAACGATCCACGATTAGAATGGTTTTCGGCTTTTAAAAATTATGGGAAACTCGCCGGAGCTTCCATGGAACATCCTCATTTTCAAATGGCAGTTGAAGCTTGTATCCCCCCTAAATTTAGGGAGCGGTTAAACCGGGCGCAAGATTATTTTTATGACAGCAGGCAGTATCTTTGCTGCGATTACATCGAAAAACAGAGGAAATTAGGTCAAGTAATTTTTGAAACCGAACATTTTGTAGTATTAGTCCCGTATGCGGCGAGAGTCCCTTATCATTTTAGAATCTTTCCTGTTAAACACAATCCCTCTTTTGCTCATGTGCTTCGCGACAGCGACCGGGTAAAAAAAGATTTTGCTGAAACACTCCATCGAACAACTTTTCTTTTTAAAGTCGCGGTCCAGGGAGGGGATTTCCGGCAATATGCCGATCCGCTTTATAATTTCTATATTGAAACCGCGCCATATCGTGACGACCATAAGGAGGGCATCTTGCATTGGCATGTTGAATTTCGTGGCAAGACCACGATAGAGGCGGGATATGAATACCATACGGGTAAATTTGTGAATCCAACTTATCCGGAAGAAATTGCCGAACAACTTAGAGGTATTGCGGCAAGGTTTTAAAAATTACGCCCCGTAGCTGCGGGGCGTTTTAATTTTTTATGTCATATTGTTAAACGGCTTTTAAACAGAGTATAATATAAGGAAATACCAAATGTCGTATTAGTCGAGCCGCTATCGTCTAATGGCTTAGGACGTCGCGTTCTTTCACCCGCCAAAATTTTGGCCCCATCGTCTAGTGGTCAGGACGCGGCGTTCTCAACGCTAAAACACGGGTTCGACTCCCGTTGGGGCTATTAAGAAAATTTAGGCGGGCAAGACGCTAAAACCTGGGTTCGATTCCCCGTAGCGGTACAAACCCTATGCTTTCTCATAATTTAAATTTAAAAATTTTTATACAAGAATCGGTTGCTTTTCTGTCGGTAGGAACTATTAGTATTTTTTTGGCCGGACGATTTTACGAGTTAAAAACCGTAATGGAAGCGCCAACACAAGTTGTAGAGTGGTGGCAATTTATTCTGGCCTTTGGCATCGGAACCGCTATTGTTCTTGGGCTTATCCGTATTTCCCACGGCGGCCTATTTTTACGGATTTTTTTTCTTTTCGCGTTGTTTGCCGGAGTTTTTATAACTTTCGGAGCTTTCACTTCGCAAACCTTTGCCTTTATTCTTTCTCTTATTTTAATTTTTTCTTACGTTCTCTGGCCATACGTTTGGCTTCACGATTTGGTTCTTATTCTCACTTTGTCCGGTATCGCCGCTTTAATTGGCGCATCGCTTAATCCTTGGACGGTGGCGCTACTTTTGATAGTTATGTCTATTTATGATTATGTAGCGGTTTATAAAACAAAACATATGGTGAAAATGGCTAAAGCCATGATTGCCGGAAGAGCAATTTTTGCAATGGTTTTTCCAGAGAAAGTTGAAGATTTTACAGAACATATTGATAGGGCCCACCCTGGCGAAGGCTTTATGATGCTTGGAACCGGCGATTTTGTTTTCCCGATAGTAATGGCTGCTTCGGCGTTTGCTTTGAGCCCTTTGGCACCATGGCTGGTACTGGGGTTTTCCTTACTGGGACTTTTAATTATGCATCTTATATTCTTTTCTCAAAAAATCCGCCGGCCGATGCCGGCTTTGCCGCCGCTTGCCGCTTTTTCAATCATCGGTTTTATAATCGCAGTTTTGGTTAAATAAAATTAAGGATGAATATTCTTAAAGCCTATTTAGGCGATTTTAAAATAAAAATAATCTTAATTTTAAGCGTTGTTTTGAATGCGGGTCTTTTTATGTTTTTTTATTTTTTTATAAAACAAAGCAATGTGCCCATTGTTCTTCATTATAATGTTAATTGGGGCGTCGATTATTTTGGGGAAGTTAAAGATGTCTTTACCTTGCCGGTTATCGGTTTTTTAATTCTGTTTTTTAACACTGTTTTGGCGGTACGACTTTGGTTCAAAAGCAGAATTTTATCATATTTTATCACTGCTATTATTTTAATTTCCCAAATTTTTCTGGTTCTTTCCGGAATCGCCTTATATTTGATAAACCGTTAAATTTGACTTAAAAAGATTGGTCAATTAGAATAGTTTAGTTAATTTTACCCATGACTTACGCAGTAATAAAAAGCGGGGGAAAACAATATCTCGTCAAAGAGGGGGATAAAATAAGGGTTGAAAAAATAAACACGCCCGAAGGCGAGGAAGTTAAGTTTGGCGAGGTTTTATTGGTTTTTGATAAAGACATAAAAATCGGCACCCCGTTTTTAGAAGGCGTCGAAGTTTCTGCCAAGGTTTTAAAAAACGGCCGCGCTAAAAAAATAATTATTTTCCATTATCATTCTAAGACTCGGTATAAGAAAAAAGGCGGCCATCGCCAGCATTTTACGGAAGTTGAAATTTTGAAAATAAAATAAGGATAAAAGTACAGAAGCGAATGCAAATATTTTTCTGAAGCTTCCGCAGGCATTTTAGCATGGTTTTCCCTCAATTCCTTGCTATAGCAAGGAATTGAGGGAAATAAAATGCCGAGGACGGACAGCGAACTTCGCGCTGGCGAAGTGAGCGCGCGAGGAAAATGATTTTGGTTACTTTATTTCTTTTCTTGATTCTAAGGCGCCTGAAAGGGTTTGGGCATCGGCAAATTCTACGTCCGACCCGTAAGGCAGGCCCCGCCCAAGGCGGGTTATTTTAACTTTGAGCGGTTTGAGTAGCTTTTCCAAGTAATAAGCGGTTAAATCGCCCTCGTGCGTTGGCGAAATCGCTAGAATAATTTCTTCGATTTTTTCGCTGACGTCTTTTTTTTCCGATATTCGGTTTATCAACTCCGGCATTTTTAGGTTCTTGGGAATTGCCGTATCTAGCGCGGAAAAAAGTCCGCCCAAAACATGATAAAGACCTTTATATACGCTCGATTTTTCAATCGTAGCCAGATCGGTTTCTTTTTCCACCACGCATATTGTTTTGTGGTCTCTTGATGGATTATCACAAAAGTGACATTTTTGCCCATTGTTTTCAATAATAAAAAAGCAGGAAGAACAAACGCTAGCGTCTTTGTCTAAGCTTTCAATAGCTTTTTTTAATTCTTCTCGCTTATTTTTCGGCCCATTTAAAAGCCAAAAAGCCAAACGCGCCGCTTGGCGGGGTCCTACTCCGGGAAGACGGGAAAATTTATCTATAAAATTTTGGATTGTTTTAGGATACATTTTGATGTTGTTTATCCAAATTTTTAAAGCTCACAAAGTCTTCATTGAAATACAATTCTATTCTTCCGGTTGGCCCGTTTCTGTGCTTAGCGACTTCAATCTCGGCAATATTTTTCCTTTCAGCGTCTTTTTTCACCTTATCTTCACGGTAGATAAAAAGTACTACATCGGCGTCCTGTTCAATGGCGCCCGATTCCCTCAAGTCGGATAATTTTGGCCTTTGATCAGTTCGGGTTTCCGGGGAACGTGAAAGCTGGGAAATGGCCAAAACCGGAATGTTCAGTTCTTTAGCCAGGCCTTTTAGGGCGCGGGAAATTTCGCTGACCTCTTGAGTTCGGTTTTCAAATCTTCCATGTCCCTGCATCAGCTGAAGATAGTCGACAATTAAAAGTTCTAAACCTTTTTCGGCCTGAAGCCGGCGTGCCATCGTTCTTATTTGGAGAACATTGGGGCTCGCGGTGTCATCAATATAAATCGGTGCTAGCGAAAGGCGGTTTAACGCTTGTGATATGCGAATGAAATCATTGTCGTCGGTACCTTCATCGGATAATTTTCCGGTGCGAAGCCGCCACAAATCAACGCCAGCTTCGGAGGCAATCAAACGCTCTACCAGCTGCTCTTTTGACATTTCCAAACTGAAAATTCCAACCGGCACTTTTTCATTGGTTGCGGCGTGCCGTGCTATATCAATCACTAGCGATGTTTTGCCTAAAGAAGGCCTGGCGGCAAGAACAATTAGGTCGGATTTCTGAAGTCCGGCCAAGATATTGTCCAGATCGGTAAATCCGGTGGCAATTCCATGGGCACCGTCGCCCTTATGACGCTTATCAATTCTTTCAAACGCACTGTTTAAGTGGTTTTTTATATGAGCAAATTCACGGCTGTTTGATGTTTGAGAAACGCTGAAAATTTTCTTTTCTGCTTCATCGAGTAGGGCGTCTACATCTTCACTTTCTTGCCAGCCGAGTTCTTGTATCTGATGAGAAGCGCTTATTAGATCGCGCAGAACCCGTTTTTGTCTGACTATTTTAGCGTAGTGGATTATATGGGAAGCGGTCGGGACGGAATTCATCAAGGTTGTAAGGTAAGAAAGGCCGCCGATATCTTTTAGCAGTTTCTTTGATTTTAAGGCGCTCGAAACGGTTAAAAGATCAATCGGTTCATTCTTTTTGTAAAGTTCAATTACGGCGCTAAAAATTATTTCGTGTATTTTGCGATAAAAATCTTCCGGACCGATAATATCGGCGACTTTATTAATCGCGTCCTTATCTATAAAAAGCGAACCCAAGACCGATTGCTCGGCTTCAATATCCTGCGGCGGCAGGCGGTTTGGGTCGATTGAGGTTTTTGAATATTGTTTTTTAGCGTAATGAGAAGGCATGGATAGTAATTAGTATAATTCCGAAAGCCAACACTTTCAAATTATAAAACTGAATAAACTGTGGATTAAGTTATTAAAACAACAACCATAACTTGACGTTAATAATTTTAAGGAGATAGCCAGGCGTCTTTCCATGAAATATGGCGAGACAGAGCTTATGAGTGCACCTGGGGGAAGACGTTCGTTCTATTCGTATCAAGATCTCGATTTCCATGAACGCAGCTGAAAGAATTTTAAGGAGACCCACTCATTTCATTATCGCCATGGTAAGAGAAATAAATTGCTGGGCAGACAAGTAAACCTAGTCGGTGCACTACACTAGCCTTTTTAGAATGGCGGACCCCGGTCCGCCATATTTTTCAAATAAATGAGGCAATTTCTAAATTCTAATAATTTTCCACTTTTTATGATATATCATAAAAAGTGGTAACACCATTATAATAACAGCAGTATTATTAGAAAATTTTGGTTTAATGTGTATTTTAAAATTTAATTATTTTCCAAAACGCCTTTCGGTTTTATCGTAATTTTCTATAACATTTTCAAATTCTTCGATTGAAAAATCCGGCCACAAAGTTTTTGTAAAATGCAATGCGGCTTCGGCCACGTCCCACATCATAAGTCCCGCTGACCAATGCGGTTCTCCTCCGGTTCGTATGACCAAATCGACCGGAGGAAGATTGTGTGTCCATAAGTTATTTTTTATAAGTTCTCCGCCTATAAGCGGCGGTTTGTTTTCAGCGTTTACGATTTTTTTAATGGCTTCAATCATTTCATCTGTCCCGCTATAAGCCAAAAGAAAAGTTAAAACAAAGCGATCGTATTTTTCCGTAGCTTTTATGGCTTTTCTAATTTGATTTTTTGTTTTTTCTGGGAATAAAGTTTCCCATCTCCCTAAAACATTTATTTTCACTCTATTATCGTGAATTATTTTATCGGTGGCGATTTTTTTGAAGTACTGCTCAAAAATTTTAAATAAAAAGTTCGCTTCTGAAAGCGGCCTTTTCGTAACGTTATTGATAGAACAGCCCCAGAAAGTAAGATAGGGTATATTTAAATTTAAAGCTTTCTCCAGTATCTTTTTGGTGGTTTTAGCTCCTTCCATGTGACCCAAAAAGGACTGTTTGTTATTCTTTTTGGCCCAGCGCCTGTTTCCGTCAGGAATAATTACCACATGTTGCGGCAGTTTCATATAATAAAAACTTTTATCTTCTTTTTAATTTTGGTCCTTTTTCCGTATCTTCAATCATCCAGCCTAGGTTTTCTGCCTTCTTTCGCAACTCATCAGCTTTAGCGAAATTTTTTTCCTTGCGACTTTTTTCCCGATCTTTTATCAGTTTTAAAATTTCCATCGGAATTTTTTCGGTTTTCATTTTGATAAGATTTAGTCCCAGAACTTTATCAAAATCGATAATCAGCGCATATTTTGTTTTGGGATCTAATTTTTGGGATTTTACAATTTCCCACAAAAGCGCCAGCGCGCGCGGAGTTTCCAGGTCGTTGTTTATATAATTTTTAAATTTCTTCAGTAGCAGAAGTTTTGCTTCGCTACTGGACTTTGCTTCGCTCGTTTTTTTTATATTCAAAATTGCTTCTTTTAATTTATTTAGAGCATTTTTTGCCGCTTCAAGCGATTCCCAAGTGAAATTTAATTTTGAGCGATAATGAGCGGTTAAAACAAGATAACGAAAGGCAAGCGGATTAAAACCATGTTTTTTTAGCGTGTCCAAAGTAATAAAATTTCCTTCAGATTTTGCCATTTTGCTTTGGTCTATAATCAAAAATTCTCCGTGAAGCCAAAATCTTGCCAATGGCTTTCCAAAAGCCGCTTCAGATTGAGCTATTTCATTTGTGTGATGAGTGCCTATGTGGTCTACGCCTCCGGTATGGATATCGAATGGCTGGCCGAGATATTTTGTAGATATGGCGGAACATTCAATATGCCAACCGGGAAATCCCAAACCCCAAGGAGAAGGCCAGCGCATACTATGATTTTTGTACCGACCAGCTAGTTTGAACCATAAGGCAAAATCCGCCGGATGTTTTTTTTCCGGATCTTCTACGACTTCTCCACGTGCTGCGGTAATTTTTTGAGAAAGAGGCTGACGTGAAAGTTTAGTATAATTTTTGAATTTAATAACGTCAAAATAAACGGCTTTTGAAGTTTCATAAGCGTATTTTTTACTAATTAATATATTTATTATTTTAATTTGATCAGCAACTGTTTTTGTGGCCTGAATTATATTTTCTGGTTTTTTTATATTTAGTTCTTTAGTATCTTTCAAAAAGGCAGCTGTATAAAATCTGGCAATTTCCCAAACCGATTTTTTTTCCTTTTGTGCCCCCTTTTCCATTTTATCTTCACCTGTGTCGGCGTCGGAAGTTAAATGGCCGACATCGGTTATGTTCATAACTCTTTTTACTTTATAACCGTTATATTCAAGAGTTTTTTGCAATACATCGGCAAAAACATAAGTTCTTAAATTACCAATATGCGCGTAATTGTAAACTGTCGGCCCACAAGTATATAGACCAACTTTTTTATCGCGAAGCGGTTTAAAAACCTGTTTTTTACGAGTAAGAGTATTGTAAAGTTTTATAGCCATTTTCTCGTTTTAAAATAAAGCCACATTCCTAGAACCGTAAGCATCGCAAAACCGACAATAATCCAAAAATCATATGGCAGATTTCTGATCGGATTAGTAACCATGTCAACTTGCAAAAGTGTAATTATAAGCATTGTCGGGAATGTTATGAAAGAAAGAATTGTGAATGTTTTTACAATCGCGTTTGTTTTATCGTTTAAAAGATTAGTATTTGTTGCCTCAAGCGCGTTTATCGTTTCCATATAATTATCAGCCTCGCTCCACGCCCGCTCGTAATCGCTTGTAAGATCGTTAAGATAAACCGCAAGGTCGCCAGATTCTAACCAAAAATTTTTACTCTTTTCTCCGAGTGAAATTAGTATTCGGTGCATTGGCTTGATGGCGATTCTAAAATCCAAAATATCTCTTTTGATGAAGGAAATCTCTTTAATCATATCGCGCTCTATATTTTTAAATATCCCGTCTTCAATGCGCTCTATGTTTTTTGCGATGTGAACCAGCTGGCGCGCCGCGAAACTTAATACGTCTTCTATTAAATAATACAAAAGATGACCGGAGGTTTTCCCGAAACAATCTTCTCGTATGCCGATCGCTTGGCATTTTTTTAAGAACGACCCAAGTGGTTCAATTGGTTCGTCGTGGACGGTAATGATATGGCTTTGGGTTATTAAAACATCAAGTTCCGTCGGTTTTGTGGTCCGATTTTTTTTGTTAAAAACGGGCACGTACATGACCAAGAAAAGATAGTCGGGGAATTGTTCAACTTTTTCTCTCGACGAGGCGGGGATTAATTCTTCTAAAGTTAATTTATGAAAATTAAAATTATTTTTAATCCATTCAATGTCTTCTTGGGTCGGTTTCTCAATATCAACCCAGGTCAAATTATTTTCGGTAATTTGTTTCATTTGATTTATTTAAATAATAACCCTTATATTTTAGCACAGATATTCCAAAAAAACATATCAGATAAAAAATTTGACTTTCATTTGGAAGAATTATATGATATAAACAATCTTTAACAATTAGTAGAATGTAAAGCCTATGGGGTAGCCATGATAACTGAAGCGACTTATTATTGCGAAACTTGCTTCGATAATTTTAAAGATTCTGCTAGGTGCGAAGCCCATGAAGCTAATTGCGAGAAATACGCAGTAGGTGACAGAGTAGAAGTTTTTTATCAAGACAATTGGATTAGCCAAGGCAAATGGTGGAGCGGGACAATTTCGCGTATTTCACTTGAATTTCCTAAGAAGCGTTTTGTGGAAGTTAGGACCGATGAACAGTTTGCCAAGGCTGATTTACCTCTATACACTGGTTATGACTGGGGTATTTGGGAGGACAGCGGCGACAAGAAACATCTTCGCCGACTGGTTGATCAGGAAGGTACCAAGCAATAAACCGGGTTGATGTTATATAAGGAGCAGATTTTTCAAACGGCTTTCGGCCGTTTTTCTTTTTTATTATAGCGGCCGCGAATATAAACTGTCGCATAAGAATCCTATAGGAAGTTTGTGCGACGAGCACGCATGATTTTGCGAAGCATTTACTTGCTTTCGCTGGCAAATGATGCGCTTGGCTGGTACATTTATTTGACTTTGTTAGTAAAATGTTATATTATATTCCCAATCTTTAACAATAAAATTGCCTAGAGGAGGCAAAAATGGATGAAATCAAAAACCATCCTTCAACGGTTGAGTTTGGGGAAAAAGAGTGCTGTGCTTTAAAAATCGCGGTTGAAAACGCAACTCATCGGGAATTTATTCGCGAATTCATTAAAAAAGCTGGGGAAAAAGAGCCGAAACACTCTTGGGCGATTTTGGCGGAAATCTTTACAAATACAATTAACCTTATTTTCATTCCTCGGGGAATTCATCGTGAATTCTACGCAACACTTGCTATTTTAGAGAGGGGACAACTTACGGAAGGTAATAAAGAACTTGCTTGCGGCCATACGGTTATAGAACATATTCAAGCTCTTGATAATATTTATTTTTTGATGGCATATCCTGCGGGAAATAATTAAGCGGCTAAACGCCGTTTTATTTTTTGCCAAATTACGTATAATAAATCGATCGATTAAAAACACGTAATTTGGCAATCTCTTGACAAGAGTGCCAGCCATCGTATACACTAGTATTTGTCATGGACTTAGATAGCAGACAGATATATATATTTGAAATTGTAGTTGCGGAGTTTATAAAAACGGCCCGGCCGGTCGGTTCGCGGTTTCTGGCTGAAAATTACGATTTAGAAGTAAGCTCCGCAACTATCAGAAATGATTTGGCTTTTTGGGAAGAGCTGGGGTTTCTTACTAAGCCGCATCCTTCCGGCGGGCGAATTCCGACTTCAAAGGGCTGGCATTATTTTACTCACGAAATTCATGAGCCAGATGAGTTTTCAATGGAAGAAATGGCGCGGCTTAATGCTTTAACGAATAAGCTGTTAAGCACTTCTCAAGAAATTATGTCGTGTGTTTCAAAAATGTTTCCCGAGGTCTCCGATGAATTTTTTAAGAAATTTTTAGTAGATAAATTATTTAACAATGAATATGAACGAAGAAAATAAAAATGAAATTGAAAATTTAAAAAAACAAGCCGAAGAATATTTAAATGGCTGGAAAAGGGCTAAGGCAGACTACCTTAACCTTAAAAAAGAAATGGAGTCGCAAGGTATAGAGATTAAAGATTGGATGTCAAAGATAATGCTGTTACCGCTTCTTGGAATTATGGATGGTTTTGATAAAGCATTTGCCAATATTCCAGAAAGTATTGCGACCGACGGCTGGATTAAAGGAATAGAAGGTATTAAAAAACAACTTGAAGATTATCTTAAATCGCAAGGAGTTGAAGCGATGGCGGCAAAAGGTGAAAAGTTTGATCCGATAAAACACGAGGCGGTGGAATCAGTAGAGGGAGGCGAGTCTCAAATTGTCGCGGAAGAATTACAAAAAGGTTATCTCAAAAATGGCGAAGTTTTGCGTCCGGCAAAAGTAAAAGTATATAAATAATTTAAAATTTAGAAATTAAAATTTAAAATTTATAAATATATGACAAAGATTTTAGGAATTGACTTAGGCACCACCAATTCGGCAATGGCGATTACCGAAGGCGGCACTCCAAAGATAATTGAAAACAAAGAGGGCAACAGAACGACGCCCTCTATAGTTGCTGTATCAAAAGGCAACGAACGGCTAGCCGGTCTTTTGGCCAAGCGGCAGGCAGTAGTTAATCCGGAAAATACTCTTTTTTCCATAAAGCGTCTTATCGGCCGCCGGTGGGATGATCCGGAAATTTTACGCGACCAAAAATGGCTGCCATATCAGATTAGAAAATCCGAATCAGGGGGTGTTGAAATTAAAATGGCGGATAAATGGTATCGGCCTGAAGAAATTTCAGCACTGGTATTGCAGAAGTTAAAAGCGGATGCTGAAGAAAAACTCGGAGAAAAAATTACCGAAGCAATTATTACGGTTCCGGCTTATTTTGATGATTCCCAAAGACAAGCGACAAAAAACGCCGGCGAAATCGCAGGTTTAAAAGTTTTAAGAATTATCAACGAACCGACGGCGGCGGCTTTAGCTTACGGTTTGGATAAAAAGAAATCAGAGCAAATTGTAGTTTATGATTTTGGTGGCGGCACATTTGATGTTTCGGTTTTAGAAATTGGCGATGATACGATTGAAGTTAAATCAACCGGCGGCGATACGCATCTTGGGGGCGACGATTTTGACCAGCGTATTACTAATTATCTCGCGGATCTATTTAAAAAAGAACAAGGGATTGATTTATCAAAAGACGCCATGGCTCTTTCGCGCCTTAAAGAAGGTGCCGAGAAAGCCAAACACGAACTTTCCACGGTTTTAGAGACTGAAATAAACCTTCCGTTCATTACTTCAGATGCTTCCGGACCCAAACATTTCATAACCAAAATGACTCGCGCTAAACTGGAAGAATTGGTTCATGATTTTATTGCCGCATCTATTGAGCTCACAAAACAAACGGTTAAAGAAGCAAAGTTTGCCCTAACCGATGTGGATGAGGTTGTTCTTGTCGGCGGCCAAACCAGAATGCCGGCGATAGTTGAAGCGGTAAAAAATCTTTTTGGCAAAGAACCGCATAAGGGTATTAATCCCGACGAAGTTGTTGCTCTTGGCGCGGCGGTTCAGGGCGGCGTTATGGCCGGCGATGTCCGCGATATTCTGCTTTTGGATGTTACGCCTTTGACTCTCGGCATTGAAACTTTGGGCGGCGTTGCTACTCCTATGATTTCTAAAAATACGACTGTTCCGACGGCAAAAACCCAGACATTTTCAACGGCAGCCGACAATCAACCGCAGGTAGAAATTCATATTCTACAGGGCGAACGGCCAATGTCGACCGATAATAAAACGCTCGGCAAGTTTATTTTAGACGGCATTCTTCCTGCGCCTCGGGGCGTTCCTCAAATTGAAGTTACTTTTGATATTGACGCCAATGGTATTTTGAATGTTTCCGCGATTGATAAAGCAACCAATAAAAAACAGGCGATTACTATTACCGCTTCCACAAGCTTATCCAAAGAAGAAATTGAGAAAATGAAAAAAGAAGCCGAAGTGAATGCGGTCGAAGATGCGAAGAAAAAAGAAACGATAGAAATTAAAAATTCCGCCGAATCAATGGTATATATGTCCGAAAAGGCCTTAAAAGATGCTGGTGAAAAAATAAAACCGGAAGATAAAAAGACAATTGAAGAAAGGATTGAGGCTCTTAAAAAAATAAAAGATGGCGCCGATGTTGAAGCGATTAAAAAAGCGTCAACTGAACTTTCAACTGAAATCCAAAAAATCGGCGAGGCATTATACAAAAAAGATGAAGCTTCAAAAGAAGAAACAAAACCAGAAGAGAGTAAGGAAGAACCCTCCTCCGCCCCGCAAAGCGGGGCTACGGAGGGCGCCGCCGAAGGCGAGCCTCGCCCCGAAGGGCGGGAGGGAAAATAAAATAAATGGCAAAAGATTATTACGAAATTTTAGGAGTGCAAAAGAGCGCGTCTGATGATGAAATTAAGCGCGCTTACAGAAAATTGGCGCACCAATATCATCCCGACAAAAATAAAGGTGACGATAAAAAATTCAAAGAAATAAATGAGGCATATCAGATTTTAGGAAACCGTGATAAGCGAAAACAATACGACAGATTCGGGAGTTCTTTTGAGAATCAGGGATTTTCAAGTAGGGAAGGTTTTGGCGATTTTGGCGGTCTGTCGGATATTTTGGAAGAATTGTTTGGCTTTGGCCGCCGAAGCCACGCGGAGCGGGGCGAAGGCGGCTTTGGTTTTGATTTTGGTAGGGGAGGAGGGTTTGGCCGCCAATGGTCAACCGTGCAGACGACTTTAGTTATTGATTTTGTAACCGCCGTATTGGGAGGAGATGTTGAAGTTTCCGTAAGAGGCGAAAGAATAAGACTTAAAATTCCTTCCGGCATTCAAAATAACGAAGCCCTGGTGCATCACGGTAAAAACGGTGATATAATTTTTATTATCAACATTAAAATGCCTAAACATATTTCTAAAAAAGCAAAAGAGCTTCTTGAAGAATTAAGAAATGAGGTGGATTAAAAATCAAAAATGAGTTATGGAATATATAAATGTATTAAGAGAAACAACTAACTCGTTTTTATCTGATCCCACTTGGGATATTTTGCTTTTATTATTTTTTTTCGCGACTGTTTTTATTTATGGTCTTGTTGTTGGACGAAATAGAATAATTGTGTTATTATTAGCTTCTTATCCTGCCGCCCTCATCAATAGTCATGTGCCTTTTTACGGGAGATTTTTAAATAATCTAAATATTTATCAGGGTCTGTTTATTAGAGCTTTTAGTTTTTTTATTTTAACTTTTTTTATTTTCTGGATTTTAAGTAATCTGGGATTTTCAAGAAAAGAAATAAATAAAAAAACCGGTCAAATTTTATTTTTAAGTTTTCTTAATGTCGGACTTTGGGCTAGTATAATTTTTGGTTATGCCCTGGATTTAAATACAGAGGCTTTAAAATTAGCTCCACTGACAAAATTACTTTTTGGTTTTGATACGGCGCAGTTTATTTGGTTTATCATCCCTATTTTTGTTTTATATTGGTTAGAAAGAAAATAAAATATGAACGCCTTTGTGTATATCTTAAGGGGTCAAAGTGGAAAATTTTATGTAGATTGAGAAAATAGTAGAAGATGGAAAGATTAACATGCGCCCTTAGCTCAGCCCGGTAGAGCAACTCCCTTTTAAGGAGATGGTCGAAGGTTCAAATCCTTCAGGGCGCACAGCAACTCCGACGTTCTGGTTTACGCCAGAAGTCGGAGTTCCGACCTCCAAAGCATTGGAGCGTCGGAATTGACCCAGGTCCGATTCCTGGTGGGGGCATAAGCGTTTTGATGTGGATAAACTCCCGTCTACGGCGGGAGTTTATCGTGGTATAATTTAATTATGATAAAAACGATAAAATGGCAATTTGTTATAATTTTTATAGTTTTTTTGTCCCTGAATACCACCTCTTATGCCGCTACCGGAACCCCGACAATTTTTAGTTATCAGGGGCGACTGACTAATGCCGCCGGCGCTTTGCAAACCGGTACTTTTTATTTTAAATTTTCCATATGGGACGTGGC
The DNA here is from genome assembly GCA_016186325.1 of Parcubacteria group bacterium. Classification (NCBI taxonomy): domain Bacteria; species Parcubacteria group bacterium. The sequence continues at coordinate 42,783 of JACPLW010000001.1, forward strand.
TACGGGGGGAACTGCCGGAACCAATCGTCTTTGGCCATCGGGCGGTCCCGCTGAAGTTTCAGCTACGGTTACGTCCGGAGTGTTTAACGTGAATATAGGCGACACGGATAATGGATATCCGGATTCTTTAGATTATAATTTTAATACCAATAAAGATATTTATCTTCAGGTTGAGGCTTCTTCTTCAAGTGGTAGCGGTTTTGAAACTCTTGACCCAAGACAGCGAATTTCTTCCGCTGTTTTCGCCCGGCTTGCCGCGGCAGTAAGCGGAACGGGTCAATCATCTTTTGGCACCACAACCCCAAGTTCGGGAGCCATCGTTACTGTCGCGGCTACTACCACTTCCGCCATTCCTCTTTTCATACGCGGCGCGCTGGGGCAGGTGGCAAATTTATTTAGAATTGAAAATTCAATTTCAGACCTTTTGTTTTCTATTGATTACTCCGGCGGTATTTTTTCCGCTTCAACCACCGCAATCCTTGGTAATGTCGGCGTTGGTACAACAACTCTGACCAGGAAATTTAATGTTTTTAGCGCGGATAGCGTTCCGCAGTTTAGGTTGAACCAGTCAAATTCCAACTACGGCGAGTTTCAAGCCGATTCTTCTGGTGACATTAAAATTTCTTCAACCGGCGGAAATATTAGGGGAGATAATGAAAATTTGTGGATCTGCGAGGGTGCGGGTTGTGGCGCAGATGATCCGGCGGATAAGGGAAATGTAATAGTGGAAACGAAAGTTATTTTTAATAATAACTTTAAACTTGGATACACCAGCGCCACAACAACAACCATGTATAATTCAACAGGGACTCCAATACTGATATTTGACCAGGAGCAATGATGACGCGCCCCCCCCATGTCTTTTCTTGAAGAACTAAAAATATTCATAAAAAATATTTTTTATTGGATTCTGTCCTTTATCGGTTTTTCTTTTTTCTTTTTCGCTTTTGGTTTAAAAAAAGCGGCGATTTTCGGGCAAAATTATTTTCTGCCGCTGCCGACCGAAAATTCTTTTTCCGCGCAAGTTTTTAAAAAAATCAGGCACGATCTTCTTCCGCCGGACGTTGCTCTTATCGCCACCAATCCAATGAGCGCTTTTATATCCCAGATAACGCTTTCTCTGTTATTAGGTTTTTTGGTAACCGTTCCCTTTTTTCTTTATAAAATTATTATGTATCTCCGGCCCGCCCTTCTTTTTCGCGAAAGAAGGGCGGTAATGTTGTCTTTGCTGCCTTTTGTTTTTTTATTTTTTTCCGGTTCCGCGTTCGCTTATTTTTTTCTGATCCCGACCACCTTTAAAACGCTTTATCCGTACACCGCGGCTATCGGCGCGATTCCATTTTTTTCAATAAACGAATTTATGTATTATGTTTTCGGCCTTACTATTGCCACCGGGACTATGTTTTTACTGCCACTATTTATGGTCTTATTGAGCATTTTAGGGATTATACCGGCTTGGGTATGGAAAAAAAATTGGCGATACGCTAACTTTCTTTTTCTGGTTTTGGCCGCCATAATCACTCCGGATGGGACGGGAATCACTATGATTTTACTTTTCATTCCTTTGTCGTTCTTGTACTTTATAGGGTCTTTTTTTGCTGTTAAACTTAGTAATAGACATGCGACTATAAAAAAGGTCGAAAATTTGTAAAAAATTAAATACAATAACAATATGTTTGGACTAGGGTTTACGGAAATAACAATAATTTTAGTCGCGGCAGCCGTCGTAATTTATTTTTTTTACTGGAAAAAAAAATAGATTGATAAAAAATTAGGCTCAATAACAATATGTTTGGACTAGGTATCCCCGAAATAACAATAATTTTAATCGCGGCGGTGATTTTCTTTTTTGGCGGGGAAAAACTATCGGAATTGGCGAGGGCGTTGGGCCGGTTTACCGGAGAATTTAAAAAAGGCAAAGCGGAAATGGAAAAAGAAATAAAAAAAGTCGAAAAAGAATTTAAATCTGATAAAAAATCGTAGTAAACGAGGATGGATCCCGTTAGAGATTCAGGCCTTGTTTAGATCTGACGGGTATCATAAATTATCAAAACATGTTAAATCACGTATTAGACTTAATAACGGAAACGAAAGTTTCCTATCTCTAACGGGATGGATGAAAATAGAAGAAAATTCCTTAAAATAATACTGATTGGCGGCGGGGCTATTTTAGCGGAGAAGGTTTTAACTCCTCTGTTTTCGTTTCTAAATGATTCATCCGCCAAAACCGGTTTGCTTAATAAAACCAGTTTTGGGAATTTTAAAATTGTGGAAAATAAAGAAAAACTGTCTATTCGCGACAGTTCGGGAGAAGAAATATTTCAAATTGATGATGAGGCGTAAAATTTCATTACAATAAATCAATGGTCCCGTTAGAAATTTATAAAATATAACCTGCCGGGACTATAAATCAGTAATTATTTTTGATAAATTATAATAAATTAAACATAGATTTCTAACAGGATGGCAGAAAAAATAGAATGTAAAAATCATGAATGGATCCCTCTTTTAGGGATTAATAAGGGAAAAGGCGTTGTTACCTCTCTTTTTACTTGTCTAAAATGCGGAGACCTTAAAGTCGGCGAACAGACCATTAAAATTTCTCAATATCGTCTGGATATGGGCGAACTGCCCATAAATAATGTTCTCGGCATTAAATTGGTTGAATCGCCGACGGCCAATCAAACTGCTTCCGGACTCATAGTTAGTATGACCTATGGCGAATCTATTACTTTAGGCGACCTTTTATATTTCAAATCGGACGAAAAAGTTTATAAGGCGGACGCGAACGGGGCTTCCACTTATCCGGTGGCGGGTTTGGCTTTGGCCACCGCGAGCAGCGGGTCAAACAATGTCCTCTTGCACGGTATTTACAGAGACAGCGTTAAATGGACCGGAGGAAGCGTCTTAACTGTTGGGGCGTTTGTTATCTGTCAACTACAGTGGGAGGAATAACCCAATCTCAACCTGCGGCGACAAACGATGTAATTCAGGTTGTCGGAATCGCCACCCACACCGACACTATTAATTTCAATCCGTCCGCGGACTATATTACTCATACATAATTAAGGACGTCGGACGTCCTTATATTGAGAGCTCTTTTCAAATACCTGTCGTTTATGGTATTTTTTTGTATATTTGGCATATCTAATTAAAATATTATGCTTTCAATAGCAATACCAAGCAGAAACGAAATATTTTTGAGAAAAACAATTCTTGATGTATTGGCTAACGCTACCGGAGAAATTGAGATTTTTCCTGTTCTGGACGGATATGAACCGCCAAGCGAAGAAATTGTTGATGATCCCAGGGTTCATTATTTGCGGATTCCTTTAGGGGATGGGAAATGCCATAAGCGCCAGGGCATAAACATGATGGTCGATGTATGCAAGGGAGAATACGTTTCTTCTCTGGATGCGCATTGCATGATGGCCAAAGGATTTGACGAACAGTTAGCCAAAGATCATCAGCCAAACTGGGTGCAAGTTCCTCGCAGGCACAGATTAGACGCAGAAAATTGGTGTCTGCAAACCCAGTCCGATAACCGGCCGCCAATTGACTATGAATATCTAATGTTTCCCTTGAATTATCACCGCATGTCAGGCTCGCCCAAAGAGCCAAAGAAAGATTACCATCCGGCATTGCACGGCTTTAAGTGGGACGCGAGAACTCTGGCCCGTTCCCACATCCCGACTGACGAAACCATAACCATACAGGGAAGTTTTTGGTTTATGACCAAGGACTGGTTTCGCAAAATAGATTTAATGCAGATAGAAGGATTCAGCGGGTGGGGACAAGAAGGAGAGGAAATTTGTTTTAAAACCTGGTTATCGGGGGGTAAGGTGATGGTCAATAAGAATACTTGGTACGCGCATCTGCACAAGGGACCCAAATACGGCCGAATGTATCATATGAGCAAGGAATCAATCAGGAAATGCAATAACTATTCATACGATTTCTGGGTAAACAATCGCTGGGAAAAAAGAATTCATGATTTTGAATGGCTTATCCAAAAGTTCTGGCCGCTGCCAAACTGGCCGGATAACTGGAAAGAACTTCTATCCAAATGGTCTCAATAATAATTCCATCAAGAAACGAGATATTTCTCGAAAAAACGGTCAAAGGTCTTCTCGATAACTGTACCGGTGAGTTTGAAATTCTCGTTGTCTTGGATGGCTACAATCCCCCGGAGAGAAATTCTGATTCGAGGGTCAAGTACATTCTTCATGAAGATAGCGTTGGTATGAGGGCGGGCATAAATTCCGCCGTGAAGATCGCCAAAGGCGAATTCTTGATGAAAATCGACGCGCATTGCGTTGTAGACAAAGGTATAGATGAGAAACTGGCGGCGGATTGCGGGGATAATACGGTTATGATACCGAGGAGATACAAGCTGGACGACGAGAATTGGCGCGCCAATATGAATGAGACGCCGATTGATTACGAGCATTTCATATATCCCCTAAAATACGACCCGGTATCCCTTCACGGATTTAGGTGGAAAAGCAGAGCCGAAGAGCGAAAAGATATTTTAATAGACGATACTCTGACATTCCAAGGCTCATGCTGGTTTATGAAAAAGAGTCACTTCGAAAAGCACAAGTTTCTGAAGGTAAAAGAATTCCACGGCCTGCTTTACGGAGAGCCGGAGGAATTGGGATTGACCACGTGGCTTTCAGGAGGCAGGGTAGTGACGAATAAGAAAACCTGGTATGCGCACCTGTTCAAAGGGAAGAAATACGGGCGTGGCTATTTTATTGACAGAAATCAGGGCAGGGACTGCTATAGATATTCTTATAATTATTGGGCTAACGAGAACAAAGAGGGTTTCATAAAGGTAATAGAAAAGTTCTGGCCGATTCCGGGATGGCCAGCTGACTGGAAAGAACGTTTATGGAATTAACAGTACTTTACTACACATCAAATAGAGAGGATGAATTTTTTGAGAATAAGGTTGTAGAAACAATAATACAGAACAAGGGAGGTTTGCCTGTGGTTTCTGTTTCTCAAAAACACATGAATTTTGGATATAATATCTGCGTGGGAACACAAGATAACTGCTACCATAATGAATTTCGCCAGATACAGTTAGGGTTGCTGGCCGTGAAGACGCCATATGTGATTATCGCCGAAGCAGATACGCTTTACCCGCCGGATTACTTTGCGTTCAGACCGCCAGAAAGAGGGCATGCTTATATGTATGACAATGTATGGGTTCACTACACTCGATTCAACGGTAAACCTAAATTTTGGTTCAAAAAAAACAGTGATTGCGCTCAAGTAATCGACAGGAGTATGTGGTTGGAAAAGATCAATAAGGTCTTAGATTCGACCCCCAAATGGACATCAAAAGAAAATAAAGAATCTTATCGGATACAATATCGGGCAAATGGAGCGTGTATGTGGAACGGTAATCCGGTGGTCACATTCAAAACCCTCAATGGAGTTAAATCAAACACGGCTACCAAGAGGGGGGTTCCTCCACGATATAGCTTGCCATATTGGGGAAGCGCTATAGAACTTAGAAAACAAATGTTTACATGAAAAACTTAATGATTTACATAAATCCGTTAAAAGAATTTACCGAAGATTATATACGCCTGGTTAAGGTGCAGATAGATAATTCTATACGAACATGGGATAGAAAAGATATCTTATTGGTAACTAATTTCCCTTATTCCTACGGGGGGATTAATTCAATAGTGGTGCCCGATGACTTATTTTGTAACCATCGCAAAAGAGCCAGTAAGATAAATGTAATTTGCCACATGATGGATAACTACATGGTAGACGACATGTGCTGGTTTCATGATTTTGACGCGTATCAAGTTGATATATTTCCGGAAGATATATTAGGAAACAAAGACGCGGCCTTTACCGATTATGGGTTTAATACAATGTGGAATACCGGAAGCTTCTTTTTTACCCAGAAAGCAAGGGATATTTTTGAACTTATCCGTCAGACTATGAACGCGAGGGTTGTAAATGAAGAAATAGCCTTAAGATGGCTGACTTCTAGAAATATAAACAATATTAACGAACGGTATATAAAACTTAATAATACTTATAACTTGGGGCGAATGAGACACAATGAACTTACTTTTAAAAAAGCGGATAAACCCATTAAGGTATTCCATTTCCACCCCCGGATGACCCAGCTTTATGAAGAAGTTAAACCGCTTCTCCCAGATCATTTAATCGGAATATTTGAAAAACATGGTTACTAAAATTCATACTTCACAATGGTAACGCTTCTTATAATGACAAATGGCCGCCGGGAATATCTAGAACGAACTTTGTCCACACTGGGGAAACTTCACGGTAATTTTTCGAGAATTCTGATTCATGACGATTCGGGAGATGAAGATTATCGTGATTGGCTTAAACAATTCGGCTACGAGCTTGCCACAACCCAGCGAGTCGGATTCACAAAGGCCATAGTTTCCGCATGGCAAAAACTCAAAGAAGATTCCAATGACTGGGTCTTCCACCTGGAAGACGACTTTATTTTTATGGAGGATATATATATTGACAACATGATTAATGTCATTAAAAATAACGACTATATCAAACAAATCGTGCTTCTCAGACAGCCGATCGGCAACCGGGAGCGAAGAAAAGGAGGGATAATAGCTTCGCACCCTGAACGATATGAAGATAAAACTGACGGTACTAATTATTGGATAGAACATCGAGTTAATTATTCTACCAATCCTTCTGTTTATAATAAATCTCTTATTTACGAACATCCTTGGCCAGATATGCCATATTCAGAACGTAAATACGGGCGAATGCTATTTAAGGATCCAAATGCAAAATGCGCTTATTGGGGCAAAAGCACCGATAAGCCAAGAGTGATACATATAGGAGATGTTAGAAACGGATTTGGTTATTAAATTATGAAGTTTGATAAATACCGGAAAAAAGGGGCCTATCATTGGAAAATGTACGATGAGGACAGATATTACCGCGAGCATGCGCATAGGATAAAGGAGTGGGTAAAAGAAAAAAATATTCTCGATATCGGCGCCGGGGATGGGAGAATAACTCACCTTCTGGGTATAATAGGAGTAGACGATGAACCGGAGGCGGTAAGGTTAGCAATAGAAAAGGGGGCAAATGTGGTGCTTGGCGACGCCTATAATCTGACTTATAAAGATGAAGAGTTTGACTCCGTGCTTTTGGTAGATACGCTGGAACATTTCGAATTTCCGGAAAAGGCGCTCAAGGAAGCAAGGAGGGTTCTCAAATATTATATCTACATCGCCACGCCGCCGAGAGGCATGCTGGGAAGAATGGATAAATATCATTATCAGGAATGGACGGAAGAAGAGCTCGTAAAGTTTGTCGAAGGGCAAGGGTTTACTCTGGAAGGCCGGACGCTTCTTGTTTTGAAAGAGCAGTGCATCTATGCTAAGTTTAAAAAATTATAACTTATGTTATCTGTAATAATTCCATCAAGAAGCGATGCTTATCTGCAAAAAACTGTAGATGATGTTTTAAATAAGGCGAAAGGGGAGGTAGAAGTAGTTGTTGTGCTGGATGGTTATTGGCCCGGTACGATGGTAAGAGATGATAAGCGGGTTATAGTAATACACCACGGAGAACTACGTTCAAATTTCGGACTTCGAACGAGTGTAAATAGAGGCGTATTGGTTTCCAGAGGAAAATATATAATGAAAATAGACGACCATGTCGCTCTTGATGAAGGATTTGATGTAAAGTTGGCCGCTGATTGTAAAGATGATTGGGTTGTTGTTCCAAGATTGTATGCATTAAAAGATGAAGGCTGGACCAAAGATAACGCCGGCAGAGCGCCGTTTGACGCGGGATACGTGACATATCCTCTCAAAGATGGCACACTCTCCGGCAAGCCGTGGTCGGGGTGGCTTGAGAGCAGGAAAGAGATATTGATAGATGATTGCATGCTTTCGGCCGGAGCGTGCTATTTTATGAAACGGGAGCATTGGAATAAACTTGGCCTGCTTGATGAAAAGAATTATGGCGCCTTTCCATCTTTTGAGAACTTGGAGGTATGCCTCAAGACATGGCTAGGCGGCGGCAGAGTGGTAACAAATAAAAAAACCTGGTGCGCGCATAGATGGGGAGAAAGGGGACCCAAACATAAAGGTTGGGATTATTCAAATGAACAAGTCAGAAAAATACACGAGAATAGACGTGCGGCAATAAATTATACGAACGATTTTTGGTTAAACAACAAATGGCCGGACAGAATCTACGATTTTGACTGGCTTATAGATAAATTCTGGCCGGTTCCCGACTGGCCCGAGAATTGGAAAGAAGAAATAAGAAAATGGTCACAGCAGCCATAATTACAATATATGGGTAAAAATATAATTGAATGGGGGACTCACTTGCCGCTCTTGGTGAGAATGTTTGATAAAACCGAAGGCGATGTTTTGGAGATGGGAATGGGGCATTTTTCCACTCCGGTATTAAAATGGCTTTGCGAGATGAGCGGAAGAACTTTGTATTCCTATGAAAGCAAAATGGATTGGTATGAAAAAGCTGCTAGCGAAAGCAAGCCTTTTCATAAAGTGATTTTTTGCCAAGATTGGGCAAGCGCGGATATAGAACGGCATTGGGGGCTGGCTTTTATAGACCATAGTCCGATGAGGGAAAGATATATTGACATAAAAAGGCTGGCCAATTATGCCGACATTATTGTCATACATGATACGCAACCGCAAAGCGACTGGGTTTATCGCTACAGCAAAATTTTCCCTTTATTCAAATACCGTCTGGATTTTTCTAAATATATTCCCTGGACAAGCGCGGTCAGTAATTTTATAGATGTTTCAAAACTTGGTTAAAAAAATTCTCGATATAAATATGAAAAAAGTCTGTCTTGACCTCCACGATTTTAGTGTTGTGAATAATCGGCTAGACCTTTTGTTGAAACTTAAGGAGCATTTTCCCGGCTTTAAAATTTCTCTTTTTACCGTCGCTTCGGATATAAGCGCGGATTGGGGGCCGTTTTGTATTCGGAAAGATATGCTCAAAGAAATCAAAAAACATCTTGATTGGATACAGATAATTCCGCACGGTTTAACCCATAATAAAGATCTGGAATTCTGCGATTACGATATTTTCAAGTATGAAATTATGCCGGCCGTTACAGCTGCTTTTGAAAAGGACGGTCTGCCTTTTCAAAAAGGTTTCTGCGCGCCCCATTGGAGGTGGAGCGAGGGCGTGGTGAGGGCGCTGGATGAAGAAGGATGGTGGGGAGCGGTGGACAGAAACCAGCCCCAAATGCTTTCTACCAAAAAGTTTTATAAATGGTCGCATAGTTTGCATGAGCCTTACCATGATTTTAATACTGAAGTTTTAAAACTTCACGGCCATGTTTATGGACTCAAAAATGATTTAGGCAAATGCCTTCCCGCTTTATTAAAACTGCCCCAATCGGTTGAGTGGCATTTTGTGACTGATTTTTTGGAAGACTTAAATGGGGGACAATTACACGCATGAAACCAGCGATAATATATTACACATCAAACAGGGAAAAAGAAGAGTTTGAAAACAAAATCAGGCAGAATATCCTGAATGTTTGTGGCGGAATACCTATTATTTCCGTATCCCAAAGGCCAATAGATTTCGGAAAAAATATATGTGTCGGCGAAGTCGGCATTAATGACGATAATTTATTCAGGCAAGTCCAAATTGCTTGTCAGAACACGGATGCCGATTACATAATATCTACGGAGTCGGATGTCATTTATCCCAAGGATTACTTCAAATTTATTCCCTCGCGCCTGGATCAAGTTTACAGAAGCGACAACATATGGATTTTATACAAAACAAGGCCGGGGTATCATAAAAAAGAATATTCTGAAGGGGGCCAGATAATCGGTAGGGAATTTTATCTATCTATACTTGAAGAGGCGCTTCAAAATTTGCCCATGTGGAATCATTCCACCTTGTATGTTAACGGAGGTTCCAATAAAATAAGAAATCCTTTCGTAAAATTTAGATGGGAATATTTTCATACCGACCCTATCATAAGCGTAAAAACCGGCGATGGGTTAAGGCATTTCGGAGGAATGTCGCATGGGCGCGAAGAAGACCTGCCTATTTGGGGAAATCATGAAAAATTAAAAAAAGAATTCTTTATTTAAATGGATACGCTAAATTTTATTTGCAATCGATATAAAATTGATTTAAACGAAACTTCGTCTCCAATTAAAATACCCGTGAGCCGGTGGCATGACATGGGTTGTTTATTCAACGATCTAGGATTTAGAAAAGGAGTTGAATTGGGGGTATATAGAGGGAACTTCACGAGTAGGATAGCTAAGAAAGCTCCCAATTTGGAGTTGATAGGCGTTGACGCTTGGACTGCTTACCCCGGTTACAATGATTATGACGCAAAGGACTTAGAAAATGAGGCCTATGTTGAAGCGATGGCAAGGACCAAAGGATATAAAAATGTAAAATTTATCAAAGGCTGGTCTCTCGATGTCGTTAAGCGGTTTGAGAACGAGTCGCTGGATTTTGTCTTTATTGACGCAAACCATAATTACGAATATGTGGTTGCCGATATCGCGTCTTGGAGCAAGAAAGTCCGCAAAGGAGGCCTGGTGTTGGGACATGATTATTTTAAAAATCGCAAGTATAATTTTGGAGTCGTAGAAGCCGTAAATGGCTGGTGTTCCGCTTATGACATAAAACCATTATTTACGTGGGCGGATAAATGTCCATCGTGGATGTATGTAAAAAGATAATATGAATCCGACTAAAATATCCATTATTATAGCGATTTATAATAGCCATGGAGCTGTGGCCAGGCAAGTGAAGCATTTCAAGGCGATGAATTTGCCGGATGATATTGAGTTTATTTTTATGGACGATGGCAGCAACCCGCCGCATAAAATTGAGGATTACGAACTTTCGAACCTGCGCATTCATTACACTAACGATAAGCGTCCTTGGACCCAAGGTCTGGCCCGCAATGCCGGCGCCAAATTAGCGAAGGGAGAGTATCTTTTTTTTACAGATATTGACCACATAATTTCAAAAGAAGCTATTGAAGCGGTTTATGAATTTACGGGCGATAAAATGGTTTTTCCGCGCCACTTCGGAGTTTTACTGGAAGACGGCGTTCTTTCCCAAGAGCCATCAGTTTTAGAAGAGTATGGCATGGATATGGGAAGGCTGAAAACTGAAAGGGGCTTATACGCCAGCGTTCACGGGAATACTTATGCTATAAAAAAGACGACATTCGAAAGGATTGGGGGCTATTCGGCCAGATACTGCACTTACGGCCACCACGCTCCTTCAAGAGGAGGAGAAGACGGTCATTTTAATCATTTGTGGAATCGTTATGCCAAAGCTAACGGTATACAATCAATTTGGGGCCCCAAGATATATATTTTCCCAATCGGCCAATATCATGTGCGAGGTGATTTAAATCCCAAAGGTTTATTTCATAATTTAAGCCATGATCAGGCCCCGCAGCCTCTAAAAGAATGAAAATCGTAATTTATGAAATACAACCTAAGCATTCTTATCCCCGCTCGCAACGAAGAATTCCTCAAAAAAACAATTGAGGATATTTTGAGCAACATTGAAGGAAATACGGAAATTATCGCCGTCTTAGACGGCTATGAGACAGAACTGCCGGACGATCCAAGATTGAAAGTAATATGCAATCCGGAAAGCAAGGGCCAACGGGCCGCTACCAACCAGGCCTGCCGGCTTTCGGAAGCAAAATATATAATGAAATGCGACGCTCATTGCGCTTTTGACAAAGGATTTGACGTCAAGATGACAGCCGAAATGAAAGATAACTGGACGATGATTCCGGTTATGAGGAATCTCCATGCTTTTAATTGGGTTTGTCCGGACGGGCATAGCAGATACCAAAGTCCTTCCGGCCCGTGCAAAGAGTGCGGCAAGCCCACAATCAAGGATGTGGTCTGGATAGCGAAAACAAACCCGCAAAGCACCGCTTATTGTTTTGATCAGGAACCGCATTTCCAATATTTCAGAGGATTCAAAAAGCGTCCCGAATATAAAAAAGATTTAGAAATAAATTTAACGGAAACAATGTCTATTCAGGGCTCTTGTTTCATGCTTACTCGCGACAAATACTGGGAACTAAATATTTGTGACGAATCTTTCGGCTCATGGGGTTCGCAGGGGATTGAAGTGGCATGTAAAACATGGCTTTCAGGAGGCAGGGTAGTGGTTAATCACAAAACATGGTATGCCCACATGTTCAGGACGCAGGGCGGCGATTTTGGTTTTCCTTATGAGAACCCGGGCAGTAAAGTCCAGCAGGCGAAGAAAACGGTAAGAGAAATATTTTTTGATAATAAATGGGACAAGCAAATCCGCCCGTTGTCATGGCTTATAGAAAAATTTTGGCCGGTGCCGGGCTGGACGGAAGAGATGAGAGCAAAAATCAAGGCCTGGCCGCTTCAGAATCAAAATCGTGGAATCAATGTTTCCACGATTTCGCCGGTCGCGCCGACTAAGGGCATATTGTATTATTCGGACAACCGGCTAAATATCAAATTTGCCAAAACTATCAAGAAACAGATCGCAAAATCGGGGCTCAATATCACGTCAGTTACATTGAAGCCTACTAACTTCGGCACCAATTTTGTAGTAAGCGGGGAAAAGGGATATAAAACAATGTATAAGCAGATTCTCAAAGGTTTGGAAGAGATAAAGGAAGACATCGTTTTTCTATGCGAGCATGATGTTCTGTACCACCCGAATCATTTCCTCTTTACCCCAACCGACAAAAACACTTTTTACTATAACGGCAACTATTGGTTTTTAAGACAGAAAGATGGCTTCGCGGTTCATTATAATGCCTCGCCTTTATCGGGGCTGGTGGTTTATCGGGAGGCGGCCATAAAACATTTCAGGGAGCGGGTAGAAATGATAGAAAAACTTGGCAACGATTATAGGCCTCGCCACATGGGTTTTGAGCCGTTTACGCACGGCAGGATTAGATGGAATTTTTGGTGTAATTTTGAAAACTTTATGCCGGCGTTTCCTAATATAGATGTTTCTCACGGAGAAAATTCCACTTGGAAGCGCTGGAATCAAAAAGATTTCAGGCGCAAGCCGACATTCTGGGAGGAGGGAAATATAGATACTATCCCCGGTTGGGATAATGTCAGAAAGTTGTTGGGGTAAGTAAATACTCCTTATCCACAGCTAAAACTTGTGTTTTTTCGAAATACCGATTACAATTGAACTGGAGGTAACACCCATGGTAGCTTCCAGTCCACATATGCAAAAATCAGAAATATTGAATATTTTAAGGGCGAACAACACAGTCTTCACATTCAAGGAGATTCTTTTGGCATCCGAAGGAACAAACACCTTGTTATTAAAAAGAAGGTTGAATTATTATGTCAAAAAAGGTGAATTATACTCAATCCGGAGAGGATTTTATGCCAAGGACAAAAACTACGATAAGCTTGAATTAGCGACTAAGATTTACACCCCTTCCTATATAAGTTTTGAGACGGTTTTAAGACAGGCCGGTATGATATTTCAGTATTATGAGAGAATTTTTATTGCCTCATACATTACCCGAGAAATTACTGCCGATAATCAGACCTATGAATATAGGAGAGTAAAAGATACTATTTTGACCAATTCTGTTGGCATAGAAAAGAAAGAATATTACTCCATTGCTTCTCCCGAGCGCGCATTTCTTGATGTGTTGTATGTTAGTAAGGATTATTATTTTGATAATTTGCGTTCTTTAAATTGGGATAAAGTGTTTGAACTGCTTCCTATTTACGCAAATAAACGAATGGAAAAAGTTGTAAATAAAATATTCAATGGCGCTCAACATCGCAATTCATAAGAATATCATGATTAAGATATTGAAAGATATTTACTCCGATGCTACTATCGGTCCCATTTTAGCTTTCAAGGGTGGGACGGCGGCATATTTATTTTACGAATTAGATCGTTTTTCGGTGGACTTGGATTTTGACCTCTTGGATGCTGAAAAAGAAGATTATGTCTTTGAAAGAGTCAGAAATATTTTAGAGAAATATGGCACATTGAAAGAGGCCAGCAAGAAAAGATTTAATCTGTTTTACTTGCTCTCATATTCTGAAAAAATTAAAGGTGGACAGAATATTAAGCTTGAAATAAATCGGAGGGATTTTAATTCTAAATATGAAGTAAGGTCGTATCTAGGTATTCCCATGAAAATAATGGTGCGAGAAGATATGGCGGCTCACAAGATAGTCGCGATGTTTGAGAGATTTGGCACTACGAATCGCGACATCTTTGATGTTTGGTTTTTCTTGCAGAATGACTGGCCGGTCAACAAAGAGATTATAGAAAAACGAACCGGCATGTTGTTCAGGGAACTTTTAGAAAAATGTATTGAACTGCTTGAAAAGATGGACAACGGCAGCATATTATCTGGTATGGGAGAGCTTTTGACTCCAAAACAAAAAGATTGGGCCAGGGCAAAGCTTCGAACTGACACTATCTTTCTTTTAAAATTAAGATTAGAAAACGAAAAATCAATGAAATTCTAGTCGGAGAAGCGCTGGAATCAAAAAGATTTCAGGCGCAAGCCGACATTCTGGGAAGAAGGAAATATAAACACCATTCCCGGTTGGGATAATGCGAGGAAGCTGTTATCAAGAAGCCAATAAAATTAAAAATTAAGGACGTCCGACGTCCTTAATATTGGCCTACTTAAATTGTTTATTATTAACATGTAACATAATGGTAAAAAACATGCAGAAAAGTAAAAAAATAAAAATCAAATTATTCCAGCCGTATGTTTCTCCGCTGGCCAGAAAAATGGTCCAAAAAGTTTTATCGGGAATCTGGATAGCCGAGGGCCCGATGGTAAAAGAATTTGAAAAAGAATTTGCCAAAAAATTCAATCTGAAAAACGTTGCGGCAGTTAACTCCGGCACCAGCGCCTTAGAGCTGGCTTACGAACTCGCGGATATCAAATCGGGCGATGAGGTAATCACACCGGTTTTAACTTGCGTGATTACCAATGTTCCTTTGGTAAGGCGGGGAGCGAAAATAATTTTTGCCGATATAGATTACGATTTGAATATGAGTATTGAAGATGTCAAGAAAAAAATAACCCCAAGAACCAAGGCGATAGTTTTTATGCATTTCGGAGGAAATAACCGCGGGCTGAAAGAATTGATTAAAATATGCAAAGAACGGAAGATTTGCCTCATTGAAGACGCCGCCCAAGCGGTCGGTTCCGATTTTTGGGGGAAGGCTGATTTTACCGCCGTCTCGCTTCAAGCGATTAAAATGATAACTTCCGGGGACGGAGGATTTTTGATATGTAAAAATAAAAAAGATTGCGACAAGGCCAAGCGGCTGCGCTGGTTCGGATATGACAGGGACAAAAGAGCAAAACTGGGAGATATTGATTTAAAAGAAGCCGGATACAAATATCAAATGTGCGATGTCGCGGCTTCTATAGGTTTGGGCAATTTGTTGTCTATTGATCCTGTTCTAGCCCATGGAAAACGCCTACAAAAAATTTATAAAAAATACGGACTGAAACCCCATGCCTGGGTATCGGTGGGTTTCACTGATAATTATAAAAAATTAAAAGAACTTTACGGCCGGGAGGGGATAGAAATAGGAAAAAATCATTTTCGTAACGATAAATACACTTTGTTCAAAAAATTTAGAACCCCTTTACCAATAATGAACGAATTAGAGCATAGGTATTTTATTGTGCCAAGCCACTATGCGGTACCGGAAAAAATTGCCCATAAAATCGGCCGGATTTTTGTGAACAGTAAATTAAATTTAAAATGAAATGACTGATTTAAATAATGAAAATCCGCCATGGTATTCCTCGTATGAGAAAAATAATTACGGAGATTTGTTTTACGCGCTGATGCGCATTTATAAACCCAAGAAAGTTGTTGAATTGGGTACTAAAGCTGGATACAGCGCTTACCATATAGCAAGGGGGCTTAAGGATAATAGAAGAGGCACTCTGGACTGTTATGACTTGTGGGAGAGGTATGAATTTAAATCGGTACCTAAATCGGTTGCCGAGAAAAATTTAAAAAAATTTAAAGATATCATAAAACTTAAACAGCGCGACGCGATTGGAGTAAATAAGTTATATAAAAAAATTGATATTTTACATGTTGATGTCAGTAATGAGGGCGGAATTTTAGAAAAAATAATACCGAACTAGATAGATAAGACACGCCAGCTTATAATTATTGAAGGCGGCTCACTAGAACGCGACAAGGTTGAGTGGATGATAAAATATAAAAAGATACCGATAAGAAAATGGCTTAAAAATTTCGCTGACAAGAATGGAGATATTGAATATTTGATGATAGAACCGTTTCCTTCCATAACTATTATCTGCAAATTAAAAATTAAGGACGTCTGACGTCCTTAGATTATGAATAAAATTATTACAAATCAAGAAAAGAACGCCCCGATTTCTAACGGGGTGAAATTAAATTTAGGTTGCGGTAAAGAGCATAAAGAGGGATATATCAATATTGATATTCAAGAACCTTGCGATTTGAGGCATGATTTAAGAACCCCTTGGCCGTTTGACGACGGTTCGGTTGATGAAATATTCACCGAAGATACTGTCCGCATTTTTTCGCTCAAAGAATGGGAGAAGGTTAAAAAAGAGATGGCCAGGGTTTTAAAACCCGGCGGCAAGCTGGAGATTATCTTCCCGGACTTTGAATACATACTTAATGCTTTTTTAAAAAATGAAGACGGAAGAAGATGGAGTTGGTGGTGGCGGGTAATCTTTGGCTCTCAAGAGAACGACGAATACCGTGATATTTGCAAAAACAGTTTTACTTATAAAAAATTATTGGCCGAGTTATTTAAGAAAGGGATGATAAACTTTAAAAAACAGCGATTAGAAGAACAACCGGGCTATATCCATTTAACTTGTCATAAACAGCCAGTTGACTATAAGATGCCGCATTCCCTAAGAGTTTTAATCGGAGTGCCAATTCATATAAATTATCCTATAGAAAAATGCTTGGGATATATCTCTAAATTGAAATACCGGGCAGACCTTTTAATGGTAGATACTTCCTCTGGCCTTGGCTATCTGGAGAAAGTGAATGGGTACTGCGCTAAATACGGGATAAAGAATTATAAGATAGAACATTTGGAAATTAATCAAGAACAAGGAGAGGATGAAAGAATCGGCCGCTCAAGGGAGATAATCCGGCAATATGTTCTTTCCCATAATTACGACGCATGGTTTTCCGTTGAATATGACAACATCCTGCCGGCTAATGCCTTGGACAAACTGGTCGGGTTGATGGAAGAAGGCAATTTTATGATGGTATTCGTCCCCGCATTGGCAAATAAAATTCTTTGTGAACCCACTACTAATTTTGGTTGCGCTTTAATCAGGCGGGAATGCTTTGAAAAGCATGGTTTTTTGTCTGAATATGATGCGATCAAATGTTGGCATGGAGTGGAGGTTTTTTTCAAAAAACGTTTCATTAAAAGCAGAAACTATTCCGACGATATTTACGAAATGGTTTAATTAACATATCGTTACTGATAATTCCTCGGAAATTTTTAAAACGAAAATGAAAATCCTTATCGGCACGCCAATCCATATTTGTAAGGACTATTGCATGGAGCGATGGCTCCAAAACGTAGTCGAACTCCGTCTAAAATATCCGGCCGATTTGCTTTTGGTTGATAATTCCCCAGGGCTTGAATATGTGGAGAAAATGAAGGGGTACTGTGCGAAATATGGAATAAAAAATTATAAGATTGAACACATAGAACTTCCCCAGGAAAAGGTTTATCACGAAAAAATAGCCCGCTCAAGGGAGATAATCAGACAAGAAATGCTTGCCCATGATTATGATGCTTGGTTTACATGGGAATCCGACCAGCTCATACCAACCAATACTTTGGGCGAACTGGTTAGGATAATGAAGGGTGGAAATTTTATGATGATTAATCCCAATAACTGGGCAAGGGGGGTTCCCGATCAGCCCAATACCGACCACGGCCTTTCTTTAATTAAAAGAGAAGTTCTGGAAAAGCATGGTTTCCTGCTTGAGTTTGGCACCGATCCTGAGATGCCAAAAAACTGGGACGAAAGCGATGCTTGGTTTAAGAAACGCGTTCTAAGGGATGGAGGCAATTTTATTGAACTTTATGGCGTTATTGAACCAGTTTATCACTTAAACGAATAATTTATGCAACTTGGAATAACCACAATTCAACGCGACAGAGCTCCATGGATAAAAGAATGGGTTGCATTTCATTATTTAGTCGGCTTCAGGAAATTTTATATCTATACTCACATGTGCTTGGATAACACGGAAGAGATTCTTAATGGTTTAAAAAATAAATTTGACATTACAATAATTCCGGTGGGGCCAGAGGTTGAAACGGCCCAAATGACGTCTTATCAGCATTCCTGCGACAATTTCCTGAAAGAAGTGGATTACATGGCGTTCATTGATAGTGATGAATTTTTATTCCCCACAGCTCATGATTCTATGGAAACTGCGCTGGCTGAATTTAACGATAAAAAAATATCCGCCCTAGGTGTTTATTGGTCGTGTTTTGGAAGCAGTGGATATATTGAAGAACCGCCCGGTTTGATTATTGAAAATTATAGACGCAGAGCCGATGGCAATTTTGAGGCCAACCACCATGTAAAAAGCATTGTCCGCGGAAGGCAAGCCGCCTCATCCGTTCAAGTTGGTGAGAACGCGCATTTATTCAAAACTCCTCTTGGCACATTTGATGAGAATCTAAGGCCGATTACCTGCGGTCTTGAGATAAACTATGAGCCCACATATGAAAAATTTCGTATTAACCATTATATTTGCCAAAGCCGTTCATATTTTTTAAATTTCAAAAAAATTAACGTGGCGATTTTCAAGGAAAGAATTAAACCGGAATCCTGGTGGGAGGAACATGATATAAATGATGTTTTAGACAATTCAACGGACAAATTTATCGGGCCATTAAAAAATATTTTAAATTCCATATGAATCCCGTTAGAAATAAAAAATCAGAGATTTTTGCCGACACGTCTGAAGCGAGTCGGATTTCTAACGGGATGAAAATCCTCATCGGCACGCCAATCCACGAATGCAAGGATTATTGCATGGAAAGATGGCTGGAGAATGTTGCCAAACTTCAGCAACAGACCCCTGCCAATTTATTTTTGGTAGATAATTCGCCCGGGTTGGATTATGTGGAGAAAATCAAAAATTACTGTGCGAAATATGGAATTACGAATTACAAAATAGAACATTTGGAAATCAATCAGGCGCAAGGAGCGGACGAGAGGATCGGCCGTTCAAGAGAAATAATCAGGCAGGAAATTCTTTCCCATGATTATGACGCTTGGTTCTCCTGGGAATGCGACCAAATTATACCGGCGAATGCCTTGGATAAATTGATTGATATAATGAAAATAGGGGATTACGCGATGGTTAGCCACGGTTCATGGTCAAGAAAAAATCCCGGTAGTCCCGAAAATGATTTAGGATGCGCTTTAATAAAAGGAGTATGCTTAGAAAAATACAGTTTCTTGCTTCAAGAGTACTGGGACCTGACTCGGTCTTGGCATGCCGGCGCAAGATGGTTTAAGCATCGTTTACTTAAAGGCGGAGACAATTATATTGAGGTCTATGGAGTAGTCGCTCCCATATACCATTTAAACGAATGAAAATACTTATCGGCACACCAATTCATATCTGCAAAGATTATGCTATGGAAAGATGGCTTAAAAGCGTATCCGAGCTTACTTACCCTCACGATTTTATGATGGTTGATAATTCGCCTGACGAATCATATCTGGAAACGGTTAAGGGCTATTGCGCAAAATACGGCATCACCAACTATAAGCTGGTACATGTTGACGTTGACCAAAAGTTGGGCACTGACGGAAAGTTATCCTTTGCCAGAGAAATAATAAGGCAGGAGATTTTAACAAAAGGATATGATGCCTGGTGTACTTTGGAGTGCGACATCATTGCTCCGCCAAACGCTCTTGATGAATTAGTCAGATTAATAGCCGATTGCATGGAAATTAATCACTCCTATCCATCCAGAATAAATCCAAAGGAGATGATGAGCGGTTTCGGGCTGTCTTTAGTTAAAAGAGAAGCGCTTGAGAAATATGAGTTTATCGGCCAGTACGGCGATTGCGACCCGGAGATGCCCGGTATTTTTCAGGGAGGAGAAAGCTGGTTTATTACAAGGGTTATTAGAAATGGCGGTAGTTGTATTGATGTTTCCGGGGTTATCAAGCCAATTTTTCATCTGGATAAATAGTTAGCATATAGATATGTCTCAATATTATTTCACAAACGACGCGCCTACCGGAAACGACCCTTCAACTTGGGGTTGGAAGGGAGCATGGGATGACGGCACCACCACTGCGGTTACCAAACGGCTTGGAGAGGCCATTGGAGCGGGGGGCTTTACATCAATAGGCACCGACGAAGGGACGAGTTCTGTTGCTGATTTTGATATTGCTCTGGGCCGGTGGGTCTCCGACCCATTAAGTAATGCGGTCTCATTTGCCACCAATGATACCTGGCAGGCAATTTTTGGTGTGAAGGAACAAAACCTCGCGGCTAATTTTGTTTCGCATGTTCATATCTGGATTTCCAATGGCGATGCCGACTCGGTCAAGTCAACATTGGTCACCGATGCTATTGCCAGTGCTACGCCTAATGATGCCGAGGAATGGCCAACAACGGCTTCTGGCACAGGCAACTTGTTTGCTAATAGCACCACCAACGCTCTTGCCGATGGGCTTTCGGCCGCCGCGGGAGACCGTATCATTGTTGAAGTCGGTTATCGAGCTCTAAATACCATAACCACTTCTTATGCCGGCACGATGTATTATGGCGGCGCTACTGGCGCCGATTTGCAAGACGACAATGCGGGAGGCACCAATCCAGGATCAAACCCGGGTTGGATATCGTTTACTACAACTATACCAAGCCCTTCAGAAAGTCCTTCTGTCAGTCCTTCTTCTTCACCATCACTTAGTCCATCATCTTCCGAATCACCGTCCCTTTCGCCCTCGGCGTCGCTAAGCCCCTCAAGTTCCGTTTCTCCGTCTGAAGTGCCGCAATCTTCTTCCGAATCACCTTCGCTTTCACCGTCATCATCTGAATCACCGTCGCTAAGCCCTTCAGCATCTTTATCTCCATCCTCATCCGTTAGTCCTTCACTCTCGCCATCCAGTTCGCAGTCGCCATCGCTTAGTCCATCAGCTTCTCTATCGCCCTCAAGCTCCGCGTCGCCGTCTCTTAGCCCCTCAAGTTCTGAATCACCGTCACTCTCGCCATCAGCTTCTCTGTCTCCGTCGGCTTCTGAATCGCCATCGCTTTCACCATCGTCTAGCGAATCGCCGTCCCTTTCTCCCAGCTCCTCGCTCTCTCCGTCATCAAGCTTAAGCCCGTCTAGTTCACAGTCACCTTCGCTAAGCCCATCAAGTTCTGAAAGCCCCTCGCTTTCACCGTCAGCATCAGCTTCTCCGTCATCATCCGTCTCGCCATCGCTAAGTCCATCGAGTTCTGAAAGCCCCTCGCTCTCTCCGTCAGCGAGTCTTTCTCCATCCTCATCCGTTAGTCCTTCGCTCTCGCCATCCAGTTCGCAGTCGCCATCGCTTTCGCCATCGGCATCTTTATCACCCAGCGCTTCTGAGAGTCCTTCGCTCTCGCCATCGGCTTCTGAATCGCCGTCCCTTTCTCCCAGTGCCTCGCTTTCTCCTTCAGCGTCGCTTAGCCCTTCATCTTCCGAGTCACCTTCA
>JACPLW010000002.1 GCA_016186325.1 Parcubacteria group bacterium
GAGCGCGACTTGTATCTGACGAAGAAAGACACTCTCCTGCGTCAAAAAGCGAAGCTGGAGGAAAGTTTGGGAGATTTTGGGCAACAGGGAAAGAATCGGCTCGAACCCTTGCGGAGTTTCGTTTTGTCCTTGAAAGAAGCGGAAAAAGTGGCGCAAACAAAAAATTACGCCGAATGGCGCAACTTTTTCCGTTCTCTCGGCTCTAACCCTGAAATCAAGGACAAAACGCTTTCAATCAATTGGGGCGAACTCTGGGATTTCACGGCGAAAACAAAAGCGGATTTTGCCCTGCTCCGCGCGGCGTACTCGCCGCGCGGAGCAGTCAATTCCGACAAAGTTAATTCTGGTGCGCGGGAGAGGACTCGAACCTCCACGCCCTTTCGGGCACCAGCACCTCAAGCTGGCCTGGCTACCGATTACAGCACCCGCGCGTATTAAATTAAGCCGTCGGAACTTCTTCAGCAGCCGGTAATACTTCCTCTTTTGCCGTTTCCGGCGCGACAGCTTCGGCAAGCTCAATTTGTTTCATTTTGGTTTTTTTGCCTATACGGCCGCGCAGGTAATAAAGCTTGGCACGGCGAACCTTTGCTTGCGACAATACCTCAATCTTATCAACGGTCGGCGTGTAAAGTGGAAAAATTCTTTCAACCCCGACGCCACTTGAAATTTTTCTGACGGTGAAAGTACCCGACTTGTCGCGGCCGTGTTTAACAGCAATAACAAGGCCTTCAAACGCCTGCAAGCGTTCTTTGTCGCCCTCCTTGATCTTTTGCCAGACACGAATTTTCATTCCGGGTTTAATTTCGGGCATTCCAGCTTTCAATCCTTTTTTATCAAATTGTTTTATTTTGTCGGTCATATTCAATCGCTTATTATTCCATCATTTTTCTAATTTAGCAAGTACCTGCTCTAAATCATCCGGTAAATCCGCTTCAAGCGCCAGTTTTTTACCGGATGGTAAGCCGAAGCTTAAATAATGCGCATGAAGAAATTGGTGAGTTAATCCTTGGGGAATTTCTTTATTTTTTCCATAAATTTTGTCTCCGGCAACAGGCGTGCCCAATGAAGCCATATGAACCCTTATTTGATGCGTCCTTCCGGTTTTTGGTATTACTTCAACCAAAGAATAATTCCTGTATTTTTTAATAACTTTGTACTCGGTAACCGATAACTTGCCGCTGACTGTTTTTTCCAAGTTTTTCTCCGGCCTTACTACCATTCTTTTCCTAAAATCTTTAACAGACCGTGCCAGTTCCGAAACAATTTCTCCTTTTTCATTTTTAAGATGGCCGCAAACCAGGGCAAAATATTTTTTAATAACTTTCCCCTCCCCCGCCCGAACGACCGAAGTCATTCGGTCTGGCGGGTGCCATTCTTTTTTTAAAAATTCAAATGCTTTTTGGTTTTTGGCTATAACCAAAAGTCCGGAAGTATCTTTATCAAGCCGGTGAACAATGCCGGGCCGCAAGTTCTCTTGTCCTGCCGTTCGAGGCCCTGATGGGCCCTCAGGCCCTAGAAGGGAGCTTGTCGAGGGGTCGCCGACATTTTTTATTTCCGGATAGCGCGCAATTAAAGCATTGGCGATTGTTCTGCTTGGCTCGTTTATGGAAGGATGGACCGAGATTCCCGCTTGTTTGTTCAAAACCACAACATCGTTGTCTTCATAAACAATAATAAGCGGAATATTAAAATCCGGTTTTAATTTTAGTTGACTAGTCATAACGTTTAAACCAAACCGTCTCAATTTAGTCGGGCTTGTATTGTTTAATATATTTATTTTCTTCAATCTGTTCATATCCCATTTTTTTAGCTAATGTCGTGGTCAAACCTTCGTATTGTCTATCTGAATTTTGACTCCTGGAGTTATCAACAATTTCGCTTCGTAAACCACTGGCAGAAATTTTATCAGAATATTTTTTCATAATATTTTTAATAATTCCCCCTCTCATTAATAGCATTGCGCTTCCATACCCCAATCCTTCGTAATCTTTATTGGTTTCGAATTCTCCCTTTACAGTGTTTTTTTCGAAATTGAACATTAATCTTGTCATAGAAATTTCACCTTCGTTGAATAGGCTTGTATTTCCGATATTTGCTGGTGGAACTTCTTGGAATAAACCGACCCTAATCCATATATTTCCGGATTTTCTTGGATAAATTTCATACAATAAAGTAAATATTTTTCCATCAATTTCCAGCGATTCTTCGAAGCGTAGCTGTTCCTGTAATGTAGATTGTAAAAGTCTATATGCGTGCTCCAATATTTTTCTGGTTGATTCTTTAGAAATTTCTCCCTCTATCTCGAAATAACTTAAAATAAGTTTTAATTCTTCAGAATCTATAGTTTCTAATTTATGTAAACTATTCTTTGGCTCTTGCTCCATAATATATGTTAAAATATTTATTTTCTAAAATGTGGGCGCAGAAGGGATCGAACCTTCGATCTTTACAATGTCAATGTAACGCTTTACCACTAAGCTATGCGCCCTTATTAAATTATCAACTTAGTGGTGTTTTTTGATTGAAGTTCGAACATTTTTTGACGAAAATCCGAATTCCGAATTTTAAAATCCACTCGCTCGGGCGGGCAAAAAGGAAGAGGGTTGGGGGGGAAGGAATTTTTGCCCGCCCTCGCTTTCCGATTCCGATTTTCCCGCCGCCGAATTTCGTGCCAGTAAAACTGGCGCGCCGCTTACATTTAAAGATTATAATTCTTTTCCCTCGGCTTCAACTTCTTTCTTAAATTTTACCTTATCCAAATTTTCCAGTTGCTTTTCCGTTAATCTTACATCAACAATTTTTCCGATACCAACTTTTAGCCCGGTGGCATTTAATAATCTAATCAAGGCCAATTGGTTCATAAGCTGATTTCGCATTTTCTCGTCTTGATTCAAAAAATCTGGGTTTTCTTCCAGCGCACTCATAGCTTCTTCCATTACTTGTTTATTTTCACCCTTAACAACGCTACCGAGTTTAAATGTCCATTTGCCGTCTTGTTGATGAAATAAAACATTTTCCTGACCAACTAAATCAATAAATTTGCCCGATGCTTCAAAATATTCCTTGAATCTCAATAAAAATTCTCTCGCACAATCTGCAAATTCTTTATCTTTATCCGCTAGCTCAAAAATTGGTTTCAGCTTTTCGTTAAATTTCAAAAAATCTTTTTCATCAAATTCACCACCGCCTAAAAGTGCCCTATTCATTTTGTCATAGACTTCTCTATTTTCCTCAATAGATGGGTCTCGCTCGGTATAGCCAGCACTAAAATCTTTTTTATTCGGGTCTTTAAAAATATCACTCGCTTCCTGTATTGAAATTACACCCTCAATATTTTGCGAAATACCGTTCTGCTCAACACTTATTTTTTGCACCATTACTTTTTCACGCAAGCAATGTTCTTGTCCGAAATGTTTGTATAATTGTTCATTTTTACCATTTTCACCTTCTACGTATTCATCTGCCATTTTTCTTATTTCAGGGGGCAACTCAGCTTGTCCAATACTGCTCGCTTTTTCTAAAGCACTTCTATTTAACTTTATAACAAAAGCTGGATTTTGGGGATAAATAAAAACATCATGAGTGCCACCATGTCCGACTCTTTGCAACTGATTAAAATCAATAAATCCTTCTTTGTTTGGCAATTCACTTATAAAGGATTGAATTTTTATATCTTCACTTTCTATGCCGAACTGCTCTCTAATCTCCTCAATCTTATTTTCGTCATCAATTTTTCTTTGGATAGCTTCTATTCGCTTGGTGTTATCAACGCCCTCTTCTTGTGGCGGTTGACTTGAAACTATTTCAGCTTGTGGTATTTCCGCGGCTTTCTTCTCTTCTTCCGGATTTTTTGGTTGCCTAAATTTTACTTCAAAATTTTCCATAAAATTATTTCATTAAATCATCAATTGAAACACCTAGCCCTTTAGCAATTTTCGCCATAGTTTCAATTTGTGGGCGCATCTGGATTTGAACCAGAGACCTTCTCAATGTCAATGAGACGCTCTAACCGGGCTGAGCTATGCGCCCTTATTAAATTATCAACTTAGTGGGCGCACTAGGATTCGAACCTAGAACCGGTCGTGTATAAGACGACTGCTCTGCCATTGAGCTATACGCCCGTTCAATCTATCATAATTTACAACAAAAATCCCGCTTTGGCAACGGGATTTTTGTTATTCCGATTTTTAAATAAAAAATGATAAATAAATTATTTTCCGAAGCTTATGAAAGCGTTTTAGCATGGTTTCACCCCGCAGTTGCGGGGTGAATAAAACGCTTTCATCGGACAGCGAGGTCGCCGCTGGGCGAATGAGCGCGCGAGAAAAATGATTTATTTATTATT
This sequence comes from Parcubacteria group bacterium, assembly GCA_016186325.1. NCBI lineage: Bacteria > Parcubacteria group bacterium. The sequence goes on from JACPLW010000002.1 coordinate 4,346, forward strand.
TTAGCGCGCGAAGAAAAATGTGGCGAGAATTCCAATTACGCCCCAACCATAATCGCTTCAAACTCATCCCGTTCAATCGTTTCTTTTTCTATCAGCCGCATGGCAATTTCTTTAAGTTTTTTCCTTCTTTGGGAAATGATTTTCTTTGCCGTGTCATAAGCAATAGAAAGAAAACTCGTAATTTCTCTGTCAATAAGCTGGGCTACCGATTCTGAATAGTTTTTTTCTGATCCGAGTCCTCTGCCTAGAAACACCATTTCGTTTTCTTCGCCCAAAGAAATTGGGCCTAGTTTTTCCGACATCCCAAATTCGGTAACCAACTTTCTCGCCAGGTCGGTTGCTTTTTTAAGATCACTCGCGGCACCGGTAGTAAGTTCTTTGAAAACAATTTTTTCGGCCGCATAGCCCCCCATCAAAACGGCAAGATCGGCCAAAAATTGGCCTTTGGAATGAAGATGGCGGTCTTCAATCGGGAGCTTTAAAGTATAGCCGGCGGCACTGCCACGGGAAACAATCGAAATTTTATGAACCGGGTCGGCATTGGGCAAAACGCCGGCAACCAACGCATGGCCCGCTTCGTGATAAGAAGCAATTTCTTTTTCTTTTTCTGAAAGAATGTGGCTTTTGCGTTCCGGCCCTAAAAGAACTTTTTCAATGGCATAGTAAAAAGTTTCTTGCTCAACGATTTTTTTGTTCTGGCGGGCGGTTAAAATCGCCGCCTCGTTTATGACGTTAGCCAAATCGGCGCCGGAAAAACCCGGAGTTCTTTCGGCAACCCTTCTCAAGTTAACTTCCGGAGCCATGGGCTTATCAAGCGCGTGGATTTTTAAAATCGCCTCGCGATCGTTTATATCCGGAATATCAATCATGATTCGGCGGTCAAACCGTCCGGGGCGAAGCAACGCTGGATCCAAAATGTCGGGACGGTTTGTAGCCGCCACAATAATAACGTTGGTCTCACGGTCAAACCCGTCCATTTCAACTAGAATTTGATTGAGCGTTTGCTCTCTTTCATCATGACCGCCGCCAAGGCCCGCGCCTCTTTGCCTGCCAACCGCGTCAATTTCGTCAATAAAAATGATAGAAGGTGCGAATTTTTTTGCCATATTGAATAAATCTCTAACTCTTGAAGCGCCAACCCCGACAAACATTTCCACAAACTCGGAACCGGAAATGTAGAAAAAAGGCACGTTGGCTTCGCCGGCAACAGCTCGAGCTAAGAGGGTTTTGCCGGTGCCCGGCGCGCCTACAAGAAGAGCGCCTCTTGGAATTCTGGCGCCAATATCTAAAAATTTTTTTGGATTTTTCAAAAAATCAACAATTTCAACGAGTTCTTCCTTGGCTTCGTTCGCTCCGGCAACATCGGAAAACATAACTTTTTTGCGTCCATCAAACGGCCCGGAAAGTTTGGCTTGCGATTTGCCAAATGAAAATGCACCCATATTGGCGCGACCGGCCTGCCGCATCATGTACCATATTAAAAATCCGACGAAGATAAACGGCAAAATAATGGGAAGAACCGTGCCGGCCCAAAAACTAAAACCAACGCTTTGTTCAACTTGAATATTTACATTTTTTAACTTAGCGCCGTCAACGCCATAGTTTTTCAGGGTTTCGGAGAGCGAACTTTCAATTTCTTTTTTGGCAAAAAATTTATCGTTGTTTTTAGAAGTTATTTCCAAATCATCGTTTTTAACGACAATTTTCGAGATTTCTTCGTTATTTATTTTACTAACCAGCTCGGAAAGAGCAATCACGTTCGGCTTTTCAAAAGCCGAATTAAGATAAGCAAAAATAAACGCGATCAAAAATAACGCGCCCAAGACAATAAGAATCTGATTGATAAACTTTTTATAATTGAATTTAATTATTTTCATAATCGGTTTTTGGTTATATTATCATAAAATTCAGAAATAGGCAATTTAATACCCCGTCCCGCAGCCCCGACGTTGTAGTCGGGGCTCCGACCATAATGCGTCGGAGCTGCGGGACGGGGTTATCCTAGAATCTTACAAATCTCTAATTTCTTGGCCATTATAACCGCCTAAAACTCGAATACATTGGTTATGATCTCTAATTTTCCTCATCAGCCCTTGAAAAGCTGAAAGAGTGGCATGGGTAACAATTACCTGCCACGGATTTATCTTGTATACCCATTCAGACAGCTCTTTTCCGGAAGCATGCGACGAGAGATGAAATCTCTCCACATCGCAATGTCTGGGAATTTGCTGACGGTTTACTTGGAACTGATGGCCGCGCTCAAGCTCTAAGAGCCGCCGGCCGCCGGTGCCCTCTACTTGATAACCCGGCAAAAGCACCGCGCTTTTATGGTCTGTCAGAATGTGGGGCAGATAAAACATCGCGAGTCCGCCCTCAAGCATTCCATGGGAAGAAACGATTACCGCCGGACCGCTTTTAAGAAGTTCTTGGCGGTAAGCGTAGGCCTCTTCCTGCTCTTCGGGAACGGCAATCAAATTTCTGGGAAAAGCTAAGCCATTATCATTAGGACTCCATTCATTAGAGTCGTTGATGATACCGGCCGCCGTTCTAATCATCCCATCAATATGAACCGGAACATCAATTCCGGCCTTGGCTAAGCCATTGGCCAAAATAATGCCTATGTTCGGTCCAGTGATGGAAAAAGACGGGACCAAAACCTTTCCACCCCGGCCTAGAATCCCGATAACCCGATTAACAAACCGTTGTTCCTCATGTTCACGGTCCGGCAAATTCCGGTCGCCGTAAGTTCCCTCCGTGATTAAAACCTCCGGAGAAAAAATATCATTGATAACTTCAGCCCCCTTAATGGTCGGCTGGTCGTGAAAACTAATGTCTCCCGAATGAGTTATCCTAAAACCGCTTGGGGAAACGATATCGATGCTCGCCGCTCCATTAATGTGGCCGGATGACCGAAATCTCATTTTCCAGCCCGGCCAAGGCGAAAACCATTCCGGCTTATGGACTAACTTAAATCTTTTGGGACTCACCGCCTTACTTATATCGGAAGCGGAGAAATATATATCAACTTTTTCTCCTCTATCCAGTTTACGAGTTACGACTTTGTAAGAATCCCACAAAAGCATGCGGGTAAAGCGCCAAGTAACTTTGGTGCTGTAAACAGGCGTATCGGGATGCGCGTTCGTAAAAAGAGGCAGCATTCCGATGTGGTCAAGATGGCCGTGAGTTAAAAGCAACGCATCAACATGGCCTTCCACTATCGGCGGAGGCAAAATCTTTCCGCCTCTTTGCACTGCTCCGCAGTCAATAACAATCCTTTTGTTGTCAAGTTCAATTAAGTAATGAGACCCCGAGATGGGGACTCCGCCACTGAGCGCAGTAAACCTCACCTTTCCCTCCTTTTGGGCTTTTCTTAAGTTTTTTATTTATTTTAAAACTGATATAAAAGAGCTGATAAATATCATTTATCCCAGGAATGTTGGAAACCGAGCTTCCAACATGATAGATAACATTTATCAGGTCTTTTTAAAAATTTTCCCGCCTTTGGCGGGATCAGCCTCGGGCTGAAAAAATTTGGGGCGGCGAGACCGAGTGTCTCGCCGCCCCGCCGCCCCCGCCAATTGCGAAGGGTTATTACTTCTTGCCGCGAGCGCGGTCGCGCTTCCAGTCGGAACTCTTATGAGTTCCGAACTCAGCGCCGAAGGTGCGCCGGTTCGCGGCGCCGCCTTCCAGCGAGCGCGCCTGGCTGACGCGCCCGGCGCTCTCCGCCTCACGCTTGACCACGAGGCGAAGCCCCGCGACCGTATAGAACGTGAGAACTGCCCGCCGCTCCACCCAGTCAGGGTGGTCTTGCGGCAGATCCTTGCGGGCCCGGAAGTCCTCGAGGGCCTCCGAGCGGCACGTGCCGCAGCAGCGAATGCCGTAGGCGAGCGTCTTGCCCGCCTCCTCGATCTTGACCACTCCCGGAGGGATTTCTCCCGGAGGGATTTCCCACGGGAAGTTCTCCGCGTCGGCGCGGAGAAGCTCGCCGGCGACGATGTCGCCGCCGTCGCCCTTGCCGTGCTGACGGCGGTGAAGCTTGCCATCGTCTCCCCGCTCGAGGAGGAAACGCTGGGTCAGCTCCACCGGCTCGTTGTAACCGCGATGCCGCGGAGTGGCGCACGGCATCTTCTTGCCGGCCACGAGCGGATCGGGATCCGGCTGCTCGGCGACCAGCTCCGCGATCGCCGCCTTCTCCGCGGCCAGCTCGGAAAGATAGTGCCTGAACATGGACCGGGTGATCTCCACCCCGTCCTTGGCCTCGGCAGCAAACCGCTGCCGAATCCCACGGACCGTCGCCTGGCCCTTGTAGAGCCCGGCGTCCCAGTCCGCCTGCATCTCGCTGTCGAAGAGCAGCCGGTCGTCGTTGGCCGGCCTGCTGCTGCCGTCCTTCTCGGCCTTCTCGCGCTTGCCGCGCGAGATGATCTCGGCCGTCGCAGCCTCGATCTCAGCCACGGTCACGTCGGCCGGCATCCGCGGCTTGACCACCTCCGAGGCGGCCCACACCGCGAAACCGAGCGACCACCCCTGCTTCTCGGCGATACGCTTGAGCGCCTCGATGACGCCCTGCTGGCTGAACCGCTTCTTGTCATCCGCTGCTACAACTATCTTCCTGGGCTTGGCCATGATTGGCCTCCGTTGTCCCGCCAAAGGCAGGGACTTTTGTATTGGTTGTCGCTCTTGAGGGCCGTTATTGGCCTCTTGAGCTTAAACCCTGTTTAGGAACTATTAACCACATTATATCAAATATACAGAATATGTCAAGTACCTACTTATGCCGGCAGGTAGGCTTGACAATATAGCTAAAAAGGCGTACTATAAAAACAATCCGAGCACCTGCTTTCGCTCGTCGTCGGCGGATCGTGTTTCGCCGAAGCCGAGCTTCAGCGAGGCGAAGGCGGGGAAGATTCTTTGACAACAATAATAAACAAGGAAGAGGCGATGGAAACACTGCCTAAAACGATGTCTTGTTTCGGAGTGATTATAGAACATAATCAAAGCCCGCCAAGAATTTATCTGGTCCATAATACCGCAGACCCTTTGGGGCCGAATGGCGAGGAAGGCAAGCCGACTGGCTGGGGACTTCCCGGCGGCGGCAGTTTGGATGGCGAAAGCCCTGATGAAACTGTTCGCCGAGAAGTGCTTGGCGAAGCCGGATTGGTTACCGAAATTGCGACACGAGGAAAAAATTCCGAATTCGGCGAAATCCTTTTTGAAGATAAACCGCTCATCAATAACAAAGTTTACATTTTTCATCTTAAAAGGATTGGCGAGGGATTTAGAAATATTGAGGAAACCGGCGAAACCGGAAGGGTTATGCTGGCAGATTTGGGAAGCATTCTAAAAATGCCCTTGGCTATTAAGAACATCCGTCATGAAGACGGAACAACGGAACAAATCAAAAACCCGGAAGGGATTTATTTTTCCGTCAGAGAAAGAATTTTCGGGGTACTGGATTATCTGGGTTATGATTTTTATAATCTCATTCCCGATCTTGATAAACTAATCAGTGAAATCAGCCGAAAGGAAGTCGGTAATTACATTTACAACTTGCTTGCCGAGGTGATTGCAAAAAAGAATGAACTTTACGAGCGCCGGGCGCGGCGTCTGCGACCTGACGACGACGAGCTTTTGGAAAGATACAGCGAGTGGGCCGTAAGGCAGGAGGGATGACAATGGGAGAGCAAAAGTTCGTCAGAATGTTTGGCCGACCCGAAATCCACATTACCGCCTGCGCTGTTACCAGAGATCGGGATTTCAACAATGTTATTAGCGACATTATTATTGAGACCAACCAGTTTTGGGACAGATATCCTCCTCATCATGAAAGAGCGTTGCTTAAAATGTATCAACAGAACCCGGGAAAGAACCTGATTTGTAACGATAGTACTCAAACCCTAAGAATCCCGATGTTGTTTTTGGGCAATAATTCCAACGATGGCTGGGGAGAATTGCAATTCCTTATTAAAGCGCCGAGATTGGTGAGACTAGCCCGTCACCGCTGTTTTGATACCAGGGTCAATCAATGGGTTCCAGAAACTAAACTGATCCAGCCAAAAACCAATATGGAAACCCACGCTTATCTGGCCCTGCGGTTTTACCACAATAGTTATCTGCCGCCGAAGATGCCGAAAACGCGGCGATGGTACTTTGAGCCGGTATATGTGTCAATAAGAAATTCGGATTTTTACAAAATTGATGTTTTGTGGGAAAAGGAAAAAATCAAGATTACGGTAACCGTATTAGACAAAAATTCGCCCGAAATTCCGAAACATTTGAGGTAAATAAATTCGCCCCGTCTGCAATTTGCAGGACGGGGTATTTTTAAACTTTTTCTTCTTTCCCGCCCGTCATTGCCTGCGCCTGCCCGCCAGTCGCTGATGCTCCAGGCATCTGCAGGCGGGGCTCAGACTGCTCACGGACAGGCAAAAGACCCAAACTCATCCGGTGTTCATCGGGAATAAAAGTTAAAACTTGAAATTTATATTTTTTGCCCGCTTCAAGCGCGGCTTTCATTTTATCGCCTGTGCCAAACTCCGAAATATGACAAAGTCCTTGCAAAGATTCGTTATCCGGACAAACCACCTCAACAAAAGCGCCAAATGGATTAAACTTTTTAACCAGACCTTCAACTGTTTTGCCTTTTTCAAAATGAGGAATGGCCACTTTCCAAGGATCGGGCTTTAACCGCTTTAAAGACAGAGAAATCCTGTCATTGGTGATGTCAATAATCTGGGCAGAAACATCATCACCGACTTTCACAAAATCAGCCGGATTTTCTATTAATTGCCAATCAAGTTCGGAAATGTGAATTAGCCCTTCGAGCTTGTCTTCACCAGCGGGCTTGCCCTCCGTAACCACGCTTTGCGGGGTGAAGGAGGACCATTTTATAAACGCGCCCCAATCAACAATGCCGGAAATCTCACCTTTGACAATATCGCCTATTTGATAATGGCCGATGGCCTCTTTAAAGTTTTCTTCTTCGGCCGCTTTTTCCGAAACAATCAGTTTGCCTTCTTTAGAATCAAAGTCTAAAACGCGCACCTTAAAGTCACAGCCTATGAATTTTAACAGCTCTTCTAATATCTTTGTTTTGTCTCCGCCCTCAACCCGCGGGTAATGTTCGTTTGAGAGCTGACTAACCGGAAGAAATCCGGCAACGCCGCTGATTTCAATCATCAGTCCGCCGCGATTGGCGTTAATTATTTTTGTGACAACTGCTTTATTTGTCTTTTTCAGTTCACGAATCAAATCCCATGATTTCTGACTTTGAGCTTCCGCGAGAGACAACTCTCTTAAACCGGCCTCATTTTCGACTTCCACAATTTTGGCAAAAACACTATCGCCGATTTTCAGGTTCTTTATTATGTTTTGGGCATTGGCAAATTCTATGCCGTAAACAATGCCAATACCGAAAATGCCAAGATCAATATATAAATTCTTGGCGGTTTTATTTAGCACTCTTCCTTCAATTACCTCGCCGGCCTTGGGCATGTTAAATGCTTTTGGCAGTTTGGCCAGAAGATTTTGCATATTTAAAATTCCTATTTGAGCTTCCATACCTCACCAAGGTTATCATAAAATATCTTCTTGTCAACTGTCATAAAATCTGATAACATTTTCTCATATGACAATTTCTTGGTATGGAGAGGCCTGCTTTTTACTTGAAAGCGGGGGCATAAGAATCTTAATCGAACCGCCGCAAAAAGAATCCGGAATTAATCCACCTCGCTTAAAAAGCGATGTTTTGGTTTATTCCCGCCCCAAAGGGGCGCCGCCGGAGGCGAGCCTCGCCAAGGGCGGGAGGCTCGCCTCATCAAATGAGGCGGCGAAACCTCGCGCCGAGAGAGTGGCTTTTTCCGACCCAGAATCAGGAGCGTTTATAATCGAATCGCCGGGCGAATACGAAGTTAAGGGCGCCAATATCCTAGGGATTGCCGACCCCGCAGCTGCGGGGCAAGCAAATATTATATATAGCATTGAAATGGACGAAATAAAAATCGCCCATCTCGGTTTTGCGAATAAAAAATTTAATAGTGAAAAATTAGCAGAGCTTGACGATCCGGACATTGTTCTCGCGCCTGTTGGCGGAGGCGACATTTTGGACGCCGAAGGAGCAATGAACGTTATAAACCAGCTGGAACCGAGCATTGCCATTCCAATGCTCTATGATATAAAGGGATTGAAAACCAAAAAAGCCCCTCTTTCCATGTTTCTTAAAGAAAGCGAGGCGAAAGAATCTCCCCAGCCAAAATTAATAATTAAGAAAAAGGACTTGGTCGAGGAAGAAACAAAAATTATAATTTTATCCCCCTACGGGGGATCTCCCGCAGGGAGAGAACAATCATAATGAAACGAATACTGGAAAACATCCAAACCAAACCTGGCGCCGTAAAACACGTAGTAATGTGGGTCGGAATTTTTTTAATAATGACCGCGATTTTTAGCTTTTGGCTTATGACTTTTTCCTGGCAAGTATCTCAAACTGCGGAAAATAACTCCGCTTCAGAACTTGAAAAAGAGCTGCCATCGGTTTTTAACAGTTTAAAATCACAGACCGGCCTTCTTTTTGAAACTATGAAAAACTTAGGCAAATAAAATGGTCCCCCCACCCTTTGCGGATTTTGCTCTAAGTTTAAAAATGGATAATGACTAAAAAAATAATCACAAACTCTAAAGAAACCCCTAAAAACGAAAGAGATTCGCAAAACTTAAACTTATCCGCAAAGGGTGGGGGAGAAACGGGCTACGTAAAACCGCGGGAAATCGTCCGCGAGATGGAAGATTCGTATCTTGAGTACGCGATGTCGGTTATTATTTCCCGCGCTCTTCCCGATGTCAGAGACGGACTAAAGCCGGTTCACCGCCGGATTCTTTATGCCATGCACGATCTGGGCCTGACCCATCAGGCAAAATTCCGCAAATCGGCTCTTGTTGTCGGCGAGGTTTTGGGTAAATATCATCCGCACGGCGATATTTCGGTTTACGACGCCTTAACCCGGTTGGCGCAGGACTTTTCTTTGCGTTACCCGCTGGTAAACGGACAAGGTAATTTCGGAAGCATTGACGCCGACGCGCCGGCGGCGATGCGTTACACGGAGGCGCGGCTTACTTCGCTCGCCGAGGAAATGCTAAAAGACATAGATAAAAACACTGTAGATTTTATTGATAATTATGACGCCACCCGCAAAGAGCCAAAAGTTCTTCCGGCCGCTGTTCCCCAGCTTCTTTTAAACGGCACCGTGGGTATAGCCGTAGGTATGGCTACAAATATTCCGCCCCATAATCTTGGGGAGATAATTGACGCTACTTGCCAACTTATTAAACATCCTAAAAGTTCGGTTGAAGACCTTTTGGAATTCGTAAAGGGTCCCGACTTTCCGACCGGCGGCATTATTTATTCCAAAAAAGATATTGCCGCCGCTTACGCCACCGGTAGGGGGCCTATTATCGCCCGCGGCGTAGCCGAAGCGGTTGAGGATAAAAAAGGCCGCGCTCAAATAATAATTACCGAAATTCCGTATCAGGTAAATAAATCAACCCTTCTTGAAAAAATTGCCGAGCTTGTCAGCGAGAAAAAAATTGACGGTATCCGCGACTTACGCGACGAATCGGACAGGGAGGGCATGAGAATTGTCATTGAGCTCAAAAGCGACGCCGCGCCGCAAAAGATTTTGAATAACCTCTACAAGCACACCGATCTTCAAAAAACTTTCCACTTAAACATGCTGGCTTTAGTTGACGAAATCCAACCGCAAGTTCTTTCGCTTAAGGCCGTTTTGGAATATTACCTAAAACACCGAGAAGAAGTGGTGGTGCGTCGCGTAAAATACGATTTGGTAAAAGCGCAAGAGCGAGCGCATATATTAGAGGGCTTAAAAAAAGCGCTTGATTCAATTGATGAAGTAATTAAGGTTATAAAGAAATCGCAAGACAGGAGCGAGGCCTTAAAAAATCTTATAAACAGGTTCAAACTCACGGAAATTCAGGGGAGCGCTATTTTGGAAATGAAACTTGCCACTCTAGCCAATCTTGAAAGAAAAAAGATTGAAGATGAACTTATTGAAAAGGTAAAATTGATTAAAGAATTGACCCTTATTTTAAAAAGCCGCGAAAAAATACTGGAAATAATTTATCAAGAGCTTCAGGCAATAAAAGAAAAATATAACGACCAGAGAAAAACGAAAGTTATGGCCTCGTCTCTGGGCGAATTCAGAGAAGAAGATTTGGTACCGCTTGAAGAAGCTGTCGTAGTCTTAACCGAATCCGGATACATTAAAAGAATGAATCCCTCTCTAGTCCGCTCACAGCATCGCGGCGGCAAGGGCATGACCGGAATGTCTACAAAAGAAGAGGACGCTGTCACCCACTTTGTTTCAGCAAAAACCCACGATAACGTTTTGTTCTTCACCAACACCGGCCGCGTTTTCCAAACTAAGGTCTGGGAAATTCCGGAGGCCAGCCGGCAATCGCGCGGCAAAGCCGCAGTAAACTTTTTGGCCTTGAGCGGCGATGAAAGAGTTAACGCGATTCTGACATACAACGAAAAACAGCTAAAGGAGAAGGGCACTGAAAAGTTCTTGGTGATGGCAACCAAGAGCGGACTAGTCAAAAAAACACCGATCGCCGACTTCGGTTCGGTTCGTCATTCCGGCCTCATTGCCATAAAACTTAAGAAGGGCGACTCTCTCAAGTGGGTAAAAGGCTCTTCGGGCGAAGACCAAATAATTTTTGTAACTATGCTCGGGCAAGCGATAAGATTTTCGGAAAAAGACGCGCGGCCATTGGGGCGGGCGACAGCCGGAATGCATGGCATCCGCCTGCATCAGGGCGACGAAGTTGTCAGCATGGATGTAATAACCGCCTCGGCCGCAAAAGACCAAAACACCAAATTCTTGGTGATTATGGAAAACGGTTTCGGCAAAAAAACATTCATTAAATTTTACAAAAAACAAAACCGGGGCGGTTCCGGCGTTAAAACCGCTAAAGTTACCCCTAAGACCGGAAAAATCGTTTCGGCGTTCATTATAGGACCAGACACTAAGGAAATGATTGCCATTTCAAAAAAAGGCGTAGTAATCCGCCTTGATCTTGAGTCAATTTCAACCGTTTCACGTGTAACCCAAGGCGTCCGTATAATGAGAGTTGAAGCGGGAGATAAAGTAGTTTCAGCAACGTTGTTGTAGCGACTTTACCATAGGAACTATTCTGCAGTGATCATATAGTGTATTTCAAAAGTTACAACTTAAGAACCGATCGGAAATTAAGTTGTTAAAAATTTAAATTATGTCAAAACCTATAAAAGTTAAAAAGACATTAAAATAATTGAGGGCCCTCGCATTGCGCGGGGGCCCTTATATTTATTTCACCTGAGTCGCTTCTGGCAGCAACCCAGATCCCCCATCCATCCGCACGACGTGCGGAGATGGGCGATCCTACTGCTGCTCGTCACCCTGGGAGGAGACTCCATGGTGATGAACGGCACCGGCTCGACTGCCGCCGGCTTCCGTGGAGGAAGAGCGACGAGCTTGACGCTCACCAGCCGGCGCGGCCTCTCCTTCCTGGGCAGTGCCCAAGAATGGTGGCCGTTCGAAACTGCGTCCGCGGCCACACCAGCGAAGGTTGCGCCGTGCGCAACCTCCTCGAGGATTTCGCGGCGCTCCTTGCCCTGACGGTTGTAACCGCAGAGCAACTTGAACGGATCGGAACTATCGAGATTAAGGATAGACCCACGACGCGTGATGCCGCGTGAGGCCTTACTCCCGATGAGTTTCGCATCTCCTCGCCGCCGCCGTCTCGTGTCCAGGCGGCGGTTGTTGCCGTCGTCGTAGGTGTTCCTGAACCGCCCAAATTGCATCTTCGCCTCCTCCTTCTTCTTTATTTAAAAAAACAGGGGGGGGTCGAACCGCCCCCCTCGGATCCTAGACGACGACGCGCTTCGCGCTCGACGCGTGGAGCTCGTCGAGCGCCGCCTGGGTGAGGTTCTTGCGGACCCACATGTGGGCTCCGCAGAAGAGCGGCCGCACGCCCGGACGGCGCGCCTTCGTCGCGCGCTCGCCGCCGTTGCCCCGCTTCTGACGGCGGGGGTTGTCGCAATCGGCGACGCGGCACGACGCCTTGAAATGCGCGAGCCACTCTTCGCGAGGTGGAATGACGGCCACGATTTCGTAGCCCATGGTCCTCTCTCCTTTTGCCCCGCAACTGCAGGGCTTGTAAGAGTTTCGTGAAAGAACGGTTAACTATGCTTAATTATTATAATCTATATTCAACAATTTGTCAATACCGCGCCCAATGTGCTAAAATAGGCAACATATATGACTAAAGAAAGTTTAAATATCCCAAAAGAAGTTAGAGAAACAATAAAGGCGCTAAATGACGCGGGGTTTGAGGCGTATGCCGTTGGCGGGTGCGTGCGCGATTTTATTTTGGGCCGGGAACCGAACGATTGGGATATAACCACCAACGCTAAACCGGATGAAATCCAGAAAATATTTAAAAACAGCGTTTACGAAAATGATTTTGGCACGGTAGCGATAAACACAGAAAGCCAAAACGAACGGCTTAAAATAATAGAAATTACCACTTACCGGATAGAAGAAAAATACACCGACAAAAGACACCCCGATGCCGTTAAATTCACGACAAAGCTTGAAGACGATTTGGCAAGGCGCGATTTTACCGTAAACGCCATCGCTTACGACGGAAAAAAATTTATTGATCCTTTCGGCGGACAAAAAGACATCGCCTCTAAAATTATCAGAACCGTTGGCAACCCGAAAGAAAGATTTAATGAAGATGCCTTGCGCCTGATGCGCGCCATCCGCTTCGCCGTCCAGCTGAATTTTAAAATTGATAAAAAAACCGTAGAAGGTATTGGGGAAAATTCCGGCGATATCGTGGCCATATCCAAAGAGCGCATCCGCGACGAAGTAATAAAAATCATAAAAACAGAAAACGCCATGGCCGGCATTGAGATGTTAAGCGAATTCGGGCTTTTGAAACACATCATGCCAGAAATGGAAGAAGGGATTAATGTGGGTCAAAACAAACATCATATTTATACCGTCTGGGAACATAATTTAAGAGCTTTAGATTGGGCAGCAAAAAATGATTATAAAATGGAAGTTAGAATGGCTTCCCTGCTTCACGATGTCGGAAAGCCCAGAGCCAAACAGGGAGACGGGCCCGATTCCACTTTTTATAATCATGAAGTAGTCGGCGCTAAAATGACCGCTCAAATTTTGGAACGGTTAAAGTTCCCTAAAAAATTCGTTGAAAAAGTAACGCTTTTGGTACGCTATCACTTATTTTACTATAATGTTGAAGAAGTCAGCGAAAGCTCGGTGCGCCGGCTGGTAAAAAACGTCGGTCCGGAAAACATGGACGATCTTTTGGAAGTAAGAATGGCCGATAGAAAAGGTTCGGGCGTCCCCAAAGCCGAGCCATATAAGTTGCGCCACCTCCGCGCTATTATTGAAAAAGTATCGCGCGACCCGATTTCTGTAAAAATGCTTAAAATCAACGGAAATGATTTAATGAAAGAGTTGAAAATGGAACCGGGGCCGCGCTTGGGCTATATACTAAATATCCTTCTTGACGAAGTTTTAGACAACCCGAATAAAAACACAAAGGAGCATCTTTTAGAGAACGCTAAAAAATTAAATAAAGAACCGCTTGAAAAACTGGAAAAATTATTTAAAATGGCTCAAGCTAAAACACAGGAAGCGGCGGAAGAAGAATTTAAGGGAATTAAGGAGAAATATTACGTAAAATGAAACATCAAGAAAAATTAGGAAGGCCGGTCATTGAAGACCCGGAAAATGGGAAGGATAAAGAATTGGGCCAGCCGGTAATTGAAGAGGAATTTGAAAAGGAGTCGGTTGAAGCAACACTTGCCGTGGTTAGAGAAGCGCTTGAGGAATTTTACAGCCGCCGGTCAAGTCGCGAAGATCAAACTGCTCTCTTTTTGCAAACCATGCGTGATCCGACGGAGCCCCTTACGATATCTGTGGAAGAAATAAAAAAAGAAGATGGCGACGTAACTATTCCGCTTGCCATATTAGAAGCGGTAAGAGGCGAGATACAGTACGAATACGATGCCTTGAACTCGTTTGAGCTTGACGCGGAAAACCGGAGCGAAAATGAAAAAATTGAAACGCTGCGCCGAGATGACTTTGAAAAAGAACTGCATTATCAGGAAGCCAGCGACGTTCTTTTTTCACATGCCGATTATGAAAGGCCGACCCACGACGATCTTTTGAAATACCTTAGCAAAATAAAAGGATATATTAGGAAACTTGCAAAAGAAGAAGAGGAAAAATATAAAGGCGCGGGAGAGAGCGAGAGCAAGAACAGGATTCTTCGTTCACGGCTTTTAACCGATGTCCCGGCAATCGAGAGGTATGAAACCGGACGGCATACAACCCGCGACTATCGGGAAATTATGGATGCAATCGATGCTAATCTTTTGGGTTATCGGGACCAAATAGGCGCCGCACTTCTTCAGTATGCGAACGATCCGCAAGAAATGTTTGTAAGCTATATAAAACAGAGTCTTAAAGAAACCAGAAGGCTAGAACTTATTCTTTCACAGCTTGAAGGCGAGCGAAACGAACGTGTCGCCAAAAAACAGCCATAATTTTATCGGGGCATAGTATACCGGCAGTACGCAGAAGAAAAATTTTATTATTTCTATAATCGGGCAATTAAAATCTAAAACAGGGTGTGGTCTAGCAGCTATGACGCCGGCTTCGGGAGTCGGAAATCGAGGGTGCAAGCCCCTCCACCCTGACAGGTCAAGCAGTAAGAAACTTTTTAAACTTATTTTTCAGGTTCTTCTCTGAAAATTCCTTAGGGTAAATGTCTTTAGAATAAATCGCTATTAAAGCAATTTTATTTTTATAACAAAGTTTCTTTTTTTCTTTTATGGCCCGGTCATATCTGGGGCTATCGTTTGCTAACCCAAAATATTCTACAAAAGTTTCTTTATTTTTAGCGAATACTTTCCAATCCGTTTTATGGTGTGTTTTTGGATAACACGCATCTCTTTCGTGTAATATATTATTTTTATAAAGCCAGTTATCAATCAAAAGCTCCGAAACGGAATCGCATAAATGACCATCTATAGCCGTAGCATTAATACGCCTATACATCCGATTGTCGTGTGAGCGATTGGGGATAAACCCTGCCGCCTGAATAGTATTATTCCAAGAACCAAAAATTTTTATACACGACTTAGTAATTCTTTCCATCTCTCGCCTCGCGGGTACTCTTTCAAATTTCTGCGTAAACTGTTTTATGATATCTATAAGTTGTTCAGAGGTATGGCTCCTTGTTTCTATCCGGCACTTCATAGAGCAATATTTTAGATTTCCATTACCCTTTTTGAAATGCTCTTTGCAATTTATGCAAGTTTTTAATTGCGCCTTTCTCTTCGGACTTTTTTTATTATTTACTATTGCGGCACAAGACCGAGAACAATAACTATGTGGAGAGATTTCGTTGGGTGTTCGTTTGAAAATCTTGCCGCAATTTTCACATATCAATTTTTGTTTTTTCGTTTTATAGTAGTATTCGCACTTTCTTGAACAATAAAAATTCCACTTAAATTTTAAATTTTCATTAAATCGACCGACACTTCGATAAACTGGCTTTTTACAATTTTTACAAAAAACTTTTTTAAGATTGGTCATGGGTATTATTTACTATTTTGTGTTTTATAAATTAATGTTAAATTAAAAGAGCTTAGTCTTTATTGATTATACCATAAATGGGAGGATTTAGCACTGGTTCGATTCCCAATGCCCCGACCAGTTGAAATAAAACTATTTCGCTTTTGCAATAGTTTAAAGTATGGTAGAGTTGTTGAATTAAGATGCGCAACAATAAATGAACTTCCTTGAAGAATCCGTAAAAGAAGACCTAAGTCAGCCAAAGGATGAGGAAATTTTGATTTTATCGCTTGATAAGCCGGCGCTTTTTAAAATTTTAATTGACCGTTACGAAGCGGCTTTTTTAAGAAAAGCGTTTGATATCCTGAAACAACATGAAGAGGCCGAGGATATAGTTCAGGAAACATTCGTAAAAATTTATTTTAACGCCAAAAAATTCAAAAAAATGGCGGGGATTGAGTTTAAGAGCTGGGCTTACAAGATCCTCGTAAATACCGCCATCAGCCGATATCGGAAAACGAGCAAAAAATGGCAGGCCGAATCTACCAATCCGCTTGATTTGGAGCTAGCAAGCGAGCGAAACTTATCAACCGAAGATATCGTTTTAGAAAGCGAGACAAAAAGCTTGGCGTCTGAATTATTGTCGCGCCTTCCCGAACAACTCGGCCGCTTGCTTTCAAAATACTATATTGAAGACAAGCCGTATAAGGATATAGCAAAAGAAGAGTCAATAACTGTTCCGGCCTTAAAAATGAAGTTATTTCGAGCCAAAAAAATTCTAAAAAATCTTACCAAAAACGATGAAAACGGACATAAAATATAAAAATCAGTTAAGTGACCGCGTAATGAGGCGAGTTTATTTCATATGGTTTTCAAGGCGCGTTTTGCCTTATCTTGCGGCAGAAGCCATGTTGTTCTCGGCATTCCTTTATCTGATCGGCCAACAGGTTTACGTGGCCAAAGTTTTGGAATATGCGACATCGGTATTGGCCTCAAATATAGCCCATCCGGCGACTTTTGCGTCTTTTGCTATAGACCTATTTATCAGAACCGGCATTGGCGTACAAATTTCAGTAATAGGCTCTTTAGCCATGGTTTTCTTTCTCTTTAGAAACTTAATCAGCTCCACGTTCCAACTAATGGCGGCAAAAGAAACCAAATTGAATAATCAGATGTTATAGAGTAGTAAAGGTCGTTTTTACAAAAATATTAAACAAACCAGTCCCGCATATGCGGGACTGGTTTGTTTTTTCACTATAAATTTTAAGCGGGTAGGGGGAATCGAACCCCCGTCATTAGCTTGGAAAGCTAAGGTAATTCCATTATACGATACCCGCCTTCGTCCCGCCTCGGCGGGACTTCGGCGGGGCAAGCCCGCCAAAACTAAAGCCATTATCTTACCGCTTCTTTTAAGTTTTTTCCGGCGCGGAACTTTGGAACTTTTACCGCCGCAATCTGAATTTTTTCTCCGGTGCGGGGATTAACTCCAACCCGGGCCTTTCTTGATGAAACGCTAAAAGCGCCGAAACCGGTTAAAGAAACTTCTTCGCCTCTAGAAAGCGAGGATGTAATTTCATCCAATGTAGCGTCTATAGCTCTTTCGGCTTCAGCTTTAGTAGAGCCGAGTTTTGCCGCTACCATATCAACTAATTTATCTTTGTTCATATGATTCTTTTAATAATACTATTTTAGATTTTATAATTTTTACCGAGCATACTCAATAGCTCTCGTTTCTCTAATAACGTTAACTTTAATTTCGCCCGGGTATTTCAGTTCGCTTTCAATTCTTTTGGCAATTTCCTTCGCCAATTGAAGCGCTTTCAAATCATCAATAGTCTGCGGAGCAACGAAAACCCTGATTTCCCGGCCGGCAGAAATGGCGTATGATTTTTCAACGCCTTCAAAAGAGTTAACAATACCCTCGAGTTCGGTAAGCCGCTTGACATAGTTTTCAATCGTATCGCGCCGCGCGCCGGGCCGGCCTCCGGAAATGCCGTCGGCGGCAGTTACGATATACGATTCAAGAGTAGAAAAAGGATAATCCTCATGATGCGACTCCATTCCTCTAATAACGGCCTCATCAACGCCGTATTTTTTAAGAATTTTTCTTCCCAATTCAACATGGGTACCCTCAATTTCATGGTCAACCGCCTTGCCGATATCGTGGAGCAAGGCCGCTTTTTTAGAAATCTCAACATTGGCGCCGAGCTCCTTTGCCATCATTCCGGAGATATGAGCCATTTCAATTGAGTGAATAAGAACATTTTGACCGTAGCTGGTGCGAAACGCCAAACGGCCTAAAAGTACAACAATTTCTTTCGGCAAGCCTAAAATGCCGACCTCGTAAGCCGCGGCCTCACCTGCTTCCACCAATTTTTTGTTTACCTCTTTTTTTGCTTCTTCAACTTTTTCTTCAATTCTGGCCGGTTGAATCCGTCCGTCGCTCATCAGCTTTATTAAAGCGGTTTTAGCAATCTCCCGCCTTAACGGATCAAATGAAGAAAGAGTTATAGCTCCGGGCGTTTCATCAACTATTACTTCCACGCCGGTTAATCTTTCAAGCGTGCGGATATTGCGGCCTTCTTTTCCGATAATCCGACCCTTTAAATCGTCTGACGGAAGGTTAACAGTAGAAGTAGTAATTTCGCTAACGTGAGAGCGGGCGTATCTTTGAACCGCCACAGTCATAATTTCCCGCGCCCTTTTTTCCAACTCTTCAATTCGGTTTTTTTCCATTTTGGAAATAGCCGCAACAAGATCGGTTTTAGAATCTTCTTCTACTTTTTTAAATAAACTGTTCTTCGCTTCTTCGCCCGACATTCCGGCAACATGTTCAAGCATTTCTTCGCTTTTTGCTTTGAAAACCTCGGCTTCTTGCTTGATGGTTTTAACCGCGTTAACCTGGCCTTCAATGTCCGCCTTCAAGTTTTCGAGCTCGCTTTCTTTCTGATCAATTTTTCTAATTTGAGAGTTTAATCGCTCTTCTTGGCGCGTTAAAACCGCGAGTTTTTCCCGCTCTTGATTTTTCGCGTCTTCAAAAATTTTTACTGCCTGGTCTTTTGCTTGAAGCAAAAGTTCTTTGCTTTTGGTTTTTGCTTCTTCAAGCTGGTTCTTGATCTTAGTTTCTGCCGAATTTAAACTTCTTGTAGCAAAAATCTGGCGAGTAAGATAGCCCAAAGCCGCACCCAATGCCAAGGCCAGGGCGCCGATTATAAAATAGAAGGTCATATTGATATTTTCCTAAAATCTTTAAAGTCATTTTAGTACTTGTACATGATAACAAAAATAAATATTTTTGTCAAAGGTGTTTATTTATGAAAAATTTGATTTAAAAAAAACCGCTTAATGACCAAGCGGAACTATTTTTATAATTAGTTTTTTCTTTCTTTTAACGTTCTGCCGATTTTATATTCCGTCCCTATCTTTCTCTTTCATGCGCTGTCTCCTGTACGAAACAAATGACGAAATGGTTCAAGATATTTCTTAGAAATCTTCTTATCCCTGACTAGGGTCATAAGATCTCGGTTTTCCTTTGGATCTTTGTGATGAGCGGTAATAGTTGCGCCTTGTGTCTGTTCAAATAGTATCCACATATAGGTGCGGAGGGCATCGCTTATAACTTCAACGTTCTTTCGTCTTGTAATCTTAGTAAATTCTCTAATTGCATCAACGGCTTTACCTGTAACTTCAATAGTTAATTTCTTTTTCTTTGCCATTTCTGTCTCCATTATCATTTGATTTAGTTTTTAAATAACAAACTTCGTTTAAAACAAAAATAGCACCTGGTGCTATTTTTGTAAAGTGAGCGGGCCGCCTCGTCCGCCAACAAGGTTGGCGAGACGAGCGAGACATTGCACGCCCCTCCTTCGCCCCGCTTTGCGGGGCTTCGGACGGGCAAGCGTTAGAACTTGTTTGGCGGGTGTAGTAAATGATTGGTTTGTGCCAAGTTTCAAATAAAAAATAGCCGCAGAGCGGCTTTATTTCTGATACCTCACAATATCTATACCCAAATCGATTGGGCCGAAAGCAAGGGGCAGAAGTTCCCTAATAGTAGTGAGAACAATTAACTCTTTCTTGGTGGTTGAAAGAACAATCTGTAAATCACAACCGGATATTTGGGATATTTCGTAAAGCACTTGTCTGCAACTTCCACAGGGTCCTGTAACCTCGGTCGTATCAAAGTTCTCACCACGAGCAATGACGGCAATGCCTATGAATTTTCGTATTCCCATTGCATTCGCCCTAAGTACCGCCGAGCGTTCTGCACAAATTGTTGAACCATAAGCGGCGTTTTCAAAATTCGTTCCTGATATTAATTGTCCATCTTGTGCAATGAGCGTTGCCCCAACATAGAAGTGAGAATAAGGATTATATGAATTTTTGAGAACTTCCAATGCTGAATTTAATGCTTCTCGTTGTAGTTGACTCAACAATTCATATTTTACTGTCTGCATTTTTGCCTCCACTATTACTGCAGCATGAATGTGTCAACTGTAAATTGTATAACATATTTATTTTTTTGCAAGCAGTTTAAAATTTCCTTTCATCACTCGTAACCGCAACAAAAACAACCGCGCAATTGCGCGGTTGTTTTTATAACAAGCAGGACATTGCACGCTTGCCCACATTGTTTATTTTTGTGAAATGAGAAAACCGCATGGCGTACCATGCGGCTTCTCGGTGAACGTTGTTACCGAGTTGTTTCTACTGCGACGGCTAGTTAGCCGTCGATATCTTCATCCGTACCGTAGGTCGGTGGATGAAAAGAAGGTACATCATCATGGTGTTGCCAGTCAGGAATCCGACCGGCTGGATCAAGTGCTCCCAGTTAAGCGTTGGGATTGCGAGCATCGCGGGGATACAAGAAGCCCAGAAGAAGCACCAGCCTGCACGAGACTCATCCTGTGGCCTGTACCATATATTCACGAAAGTCGGGATTGTTCCGACCAATCCCGTGACTTGCGCCGCCAACATTCCAAGAATGGGGCTGTCAAAAATCCCCCAGAGCGCGATGCCGACCAGCGCGCCTACGAGCGACCACGTGTCCACTCGCGTCCATCCTGACTTGCCGTACTTGAGCGACAGTAGGAAGACGAGACACGCTCCGGTGATCGCTCCGACAATTTGTCCATTCACTGCATCCTTCACATACATCCCCGCGAAGGTGATACCGTCTATGACCAACCAGATCAACCACGAGGCTTTCATTGGTTGGGTCTGCCGCTTGATTATTGCGGCAACGTAGGGCACGAACCCTAGTAAGAAGATGACTCCAGAGAGCTGTGACAGAAACGTCCGCATTGCGCACCTCCATTTTGTCTGTGAGTGTTTGGGGATTTAATAAGTATGATCTCTGCGACACAATAAAGCTCAGGATTTCTTCAGCTCAATTGTGTCGCAGGGATGAATTTAAAGATCCAATATTGATACATGCAATTATACCATATAAACTTGATGCTTGTCAAATGAGCGGGACATTGCACGACGTTAGAACCTGTTTTGAGCAAAATAAAACTGCCCTGGTCTATGCCTTGTCGACAGTTGTTATGATAAAGTGATGGACAGAGTAGTATTATCGATAATCTCGATTACCGGGTGGTTCTAAAATTAAGACACTGTTCTCGGAAATGTTTAATTCTTTAAGCTTTGGTTTCAAGCCACCGTAGTTGTCTTTTTCGTATTGCTCATCTAGAAGCCTTTTTGCTTCCAGCTCATCATTAGCAGTTATCAAGAGCACTTGAGGTGTGCTGTAGAAGTCTCTTTCACAGTAAAATACGCACTTGTTGGCCATTTTTCTTCCCCTTGTCTCTTAACTTTTAAGATTAAAGAACAAAACAAAAATAGCACCAGGTGCTATTTTTGTAAAGTGAGCGGGCCGCCTCGTCCGCCAACAAGGTTGGCGAGACGAGCGAGACACTGCACAACCCTCCTTCGCCCCGCTTTGCGGGGCTTCGGACGGACAAGCGTTAGAACCTGTTTTGAATAAAAGATTCAAAATACTTGGCATTCGCTACAGCGATTTAGTTACCCTATCGTGTATTGCACTATTTTTTTCGCCGTGATACAAAATACCGTCAGGAGGCGAAAATGGCCAAGGCGCATCTAAGTTCAATCTCTGTAACTATGCCAGACGGCGACATCCTAGTTTGTAGTATTAACTGCGGCGAACTCGTAGACGGGTTGAAGCTCATGTCCTCTCCGTCCGTGCGAGAAGTCCGCTTCAGCATAGTGGACGAAGAAGGAAGAGACGGAACTCTTCTTTTCGTTAAGGATAGTCAACGAGCAATAGCGGTCTACGCGATTCCTATGGCTTTGCAAGATCCGAAGGTCTATTACGACAACCTTGCGACCCGAGCTAAAGCCGCTGCGATGGGAGGAGTGATGGGCTGTCTCGAAGAGTTACGTGGAGATGATTGACGCATACGACGACCAAAGAGTATCTCGGCCGTCTTTTTACTTAGCGGTTAGATTTCTACCTACTTTTAATTCAGAACACCATATTATGTGCAGCACTCTGACGGCAAGCGGGTGAGCAGAATCGAACTGCCGTTAATCTTTTTAAGATAACGGGCTATCCACAAGACAAAACCGAACCATTGTGATATTATTTATAGGTGGTAACAACACGTCATTATGCGTAATGATAAGCATATTGCTATAAAATTAAGAAAGCAAGGGAAAAGTTACAGTAAGATAAGCAAAGAGTTGAACGTGCCTAAAAGCACGTTGTCTGCTTGGCTTTCGGATATAAATTGGTCTAGGTTTATAAAAATTGGTCTTACGAGAAGAGCTAATTATATTGCTAGAAAACGATTACGATCATACAATAAAAAACAGAAAATATTTTGGGAAGCGTGGCGAGCACAGGCAAGACAACAAGCTCGCAGTAGCTTTCCGAAACTTAAGTCAAATCCTCTCTTTATATCAGGAATAATGATTTATTGGGGCGAAGGTGATAGTAAAATAGAAAATTCCAACGTCAGGATATCAAACACTAATCCAGATATGATCAGGGTTTTTAATTTATTTTTGCGGATAATTTGTAAGGTCCCAAAAGAAAAAATAAAAATGGCAATGATTTTATACCCTGATCTCAATGAAATCAAATGTAAAAATTTTTGGAGTAAGACTTCTGGTGTGCCTAAGGGTCAATTTATAAAAACTCAATTTATCAGGGGTAAACATCCTACCAAAAGATTGACTCACGGAATTGCTTTAGTATACTACCCTAGTAGAGAACTAAAAGAAAAAATATTCGTCTGGATTGAGCTTTTCCACAAACAATTTCCGCTCATGCGGGTGTAGCACAATGGTAGTGCGCTTGGTTGCCAATCAAGATACGTGGGTTCGATTCCCATCACCCGCTCCATAACACAAAAAGCCCTGTAAATGGGCTTTTTGTGTTGACCCACTTACCCATTGCCAAAAGATATTTTTTGCGTTATTATGATAGCACATAACGATAGTGGATAAGTTGTTATTAATTTTACCTAATTATGCGCACAAAAATAAGAAAAATCACTCAAATTTTGGCTTTATCGGGCCTTTTTGCCGTATTTAGCTTTATCGGTTTAAAGTTCGCCGTGGCCCAAGAATTGCCGATGACAACCGCCGCCGACAAAGTTCCGTCTCTTAAAATTTTGCCGGCCGGCTTTTATCAATTTAACAATTTAAACATTTTAAAAGGACCCACTTTGGATGAGCCGCCGGCGACCATAGAAGCCATTCAAAAAAATGAAGATTCCTGCGTCGTTTATGAAAACGGTAAAACCGACCGTCCTTTACCATGTGTCTTTAATAGCGAAGCGAGCAATAACTTTATAATTCAGATAGATGAAAGAACGACACTTCTTGGCAGTAATCAAGAGCCGGCGCTTTTAAGCGATTTTGCGGCCGGCGATCATGTTAATGTTTTGGGTTGGCTATTGGCTGATTCAAAAACCATCCGGGCGGCTGTTTTAAGAAGTTTAGAACAGAATAAAGATTTTCATCAGTCATTTTCGGGAACTATAAAAAAAGTTGACGCCAACGGCTTTATAATAACTCTTGATAATGGCGATGAAATTTCGGTACAAACCCCGATTGTTGAAGGAGCGCAAGTTACAGTAAAGGGCGTTTTTGATAAAGTTAATATGGCAGTAAGCAATGTTTTATCGATGGCTTTCAGGTCGAATATAGTATTGGAAGCTCCCGCGGAAAAACCGGGGGTAGAAAAACCGGCGCCGGCCGCCAAGCCCTCTATTTTGTTTAAGAATTTCCTCAAAGTTTTCGGATTGTAAATTACAATTAAACCAATTAAAAAAATATGAAAAAAGAAAAACTTATAAAAACTTACGATGGTAAAGATTATTGTTTTGGAGGCCTTGGATGCCCAATTGTTGAGTTTTCGCCGGGTAAAAAAATTGTTAAGTTAAGCGACCCGGAAAAACCGCAAAACGGGCAATTTACTATGGGGGCGGTAGAGTACAACTTATTAATTAAAAACGCCAAAAAAGTTAAGGAAAAGACAGTCAAAATTTTGAAGTAACAACCCCGCTCCGCAGTTGCGGGGCGGGGTTGTTTTAAAGTTTACACTGAGCGAGTAAAACGAGTCGAAGTGTGCCGCGGGGCAGAATCGAACTGCCTTCAGATGCTCTTCAGGCACCTGCTTTACCATTAAGCTACCGCGGCCTATTTTGGTTATTTTATCGTGTTTTCTATTCAAAAACAAGGCGTTTTTAGAGATCTCGTTTCAGCTTAGGATTCCACAGCGTCAATTCGATTTTTCTTTTCCCTCCGAATGTAAAGTGATGCCGGGCAGGGTAACCTGATTTAGACGTGTTACTTATTGCCTTATTACCACCTATATAGAAACCGATATGTTTATGCGCATTACCATTTCTAAAATCTGTTTTTTCCCATACTATTACACTTCCGATTTCGGGTTTTTTTATTTCTTTCCATCCGGATTTTTTTAAATCCTTAACGGTAGAATCAACGGTCGCGTGCCCTTCTTTAATAAACCTAAACAACAGTAAAATTGACGAAACATAAAACGCGCATGAAAGTTCGCCGTTTCTCGTAATATCGGTTTTTTTGCCATTTACTTTTGCGTATAAATTACGAAACAGCTTAGAACCGACACTGTTTTTAATAACAGCAATATACGTGTCGAAAATAATTAGAATTACTTTTTGTTTTTTTGCTGAAGTCGCCGAATTCATCGCTTCTCGTATTCTTTGTGCACTTTGCCGGATTTTTTAATTGACGGCGTGAGCGCTATTTTATCTTCGTCCCATTTGGCGGGGCAAACTTTTCCCGGATTTTTAGAAACGAACTCAAGCGCCTTGAGCTTGCGGAGCGTTTCAACAGCGCTTCGCCCGATCGAATCGGAAACAATGTCAACGGCGCGCAGTATGCCCCCTGGGTCAATAATAAAAGTTGCCCGCTCTGCCATGCCATTTTCTTCGCTATAAATGCCTAATTCTTTAGAAAAATTTCCATTATGGTCTGACGCGAGCGGATATTTAATTCCGGACAGCAGTTTTTCAATTTCCAGCCAAGCCTTGTGGGTATAAACCGTGTCGGTGCTCACTGCCACGATTTCAGCTTTGAGCTTTTTAAATTCGGGGTAAAGATGATTTAAATCGGCAAGTTCGGTCGGGCAAACAAAAGTAAAGTCCGCCGGATAGAACAAAATAACCGTCCATTTGCCGGCAAGGTCTTTTGAAGCGAGCCGCCCGACTTCGTCTTTAAGAGGCCAATAAACCTCCAAAGAGAAGTGGGGAAATTTTTTATCAATTTGAAACATAATTTTATATATTTTAATTTTACCAGAAAATCGTTGAAATGAAATAGGGACAGGCGGTGCTGAAACACTGCCTGTCCCCCCTGAATCTGACCGGCCGGCATCAAACCTTGCCTTTCGAAATTTTCGTATCATTTCTCCAGCATCCCCGAGTACTACCCAATCCATACCTATGCAACTTACTGTACAAAGTTTTTAGGGCTATTCCAAGGCTTATAGCGGTTAGTTTTTTATCACCGCCCGAATTTTTTAGCGCCGCCGAAATCATCTCAGCCTCGAGACTGGCCATGGCCTCTGAGAGAGATCTGCCCCTCTCTGGATGAGAAACTGCGCTATTGACTTGATTGATTTGGGCAGATTCGCCAACCGCCACCTCGGTGTCCATCTTACCAAGCGCGGTTCGCACTGCCTCAACGGTCAAAACCCCAATGTCTTTATTTGAAAACAACTTTGAATGTTTGATAACATTTTTCAGCTCGCGGACATTGCCCGGCCAGCGGTGCTGGCACAAAAGCGCGAGCACGCCTTCCTCAATCTCTTCCTCTTCAGATTCAGATATCTGAAGGAAATGGCGCGTAAGAAGCCCGAGATCGCCATCACGTTCCCGAAGCGGCACAATTGGCACGGGGAATTCGTAGAGCCGATAGAAGAGATCGCTGCGAAACTTGCCATTCTTAACCATTGCGTAAAGATTTGCGCCCGTCGCAACAATCAATCGAACATCCACCGGCCTGTACTTCGTCTCGCCGATTCTGCGAACCTCATGATTCTCGGTAGCCCGAAGAAACCGAGCCTGAAGATGCGGCGGCATATCCTCGACCTGATCAATAAAGAGTGTCCCGCCATTCGCGGCCTCAATAAGGCCTATTGCTGGATGATGTGCGCTTGTGAATGCGCCTCGATCATGGCCAAAGAGCTCGTTCTCCATAAGTTCCATTGCTAGCGAGGCACAATCAACTATAATGAACGGCTCATTCGCGCGATTACTCATCGCGTGAATCTCATGCGCGGCCACTTCTTTGCCGACGCCGGTCTCGCCCTGGAGGACAATGGTTTCCTCCGTCGGCGCGAGCTGCTCAAGCGTCCTCTTCATCTTCTGTATTCCGGCGCTTTCTCCTATAAATCTGGACCATCTTACTTGAGTCTCTGTTCGCAATCCAATGCCTTGCATCCCAATCCTATTCATTATTATCCCCCTCGGTGTTAAGGTTCAACTTCCTGTCACTACCGACAAAATACAATAAAAACATAGAAAAGTCAAATAATAAAACAACTCGTAATTTACTCTTTGAATTAATAAGGACGCGGCGTATTCAGGTGAGCCATTTAAAAAAGATCAATTTTGCTTTTCCAATCGTCCATAATATTTACCATTTTCTCGTTATCAGAACGGCCGAGTTTTTTCAACTGCTTCTTGTCGTCTACCCATTCGCCCCCGTCCCAATATTCAACATTGTCAAATACTGTTTTGTATAATGCTTTTTCACCGTACACGGTACCTACATAAAAATAATTCCTGACGGCTTTTTGAGCATGCCTCACACCGTCTAACATCAACCACATACCGAGTGACTGGAAAACAAGAGAAAGATCATAAAAAGAATACCAAAAATGAGTCATATCTTTATCTGAAACCTCAAAGACATAAGCTAATGGCTTATTATTCATACTATATGAAACTATGTCGGTTATAAGGCCATGATTGAGTATCGTTTTCAAACGCTCTTCAGGCATCACCAAGGGTCCATGCCGTTTTGAAAAATAATCAGAACAAAAATTAATGAAACCTTTGTTGCTTATGTCAAAATTCTTAAGTGGCACCAATTCGCGAATCAGTTTACCGTCAAATTTTCTTGCAACTCGGCGATTTTCGCTTGAAAGTTTAAATGACCCCAACGGAACACGCGCGCTTCGAGCCATATAAAAAATATCCTTAACTCCAGGACTGCCAGAATACGGCAAATAGCCGGCAGTATAGATGTCAGAGAGTTTGTCTTTTTTGTTCCGAATACAATAATTCGCGTAACCAAAAGAATATGTTTTATAATTGTGTCCAAATTCACTTTGAAACTTTTTCATTTTTTATAATTTTCTTCTAACCACTTTGTTACCAACCCTACAAACCCGTCAAATCCTCCCGAGGACATGGCAAGCACTACCGAGTCCTTATCAACGTTATTCTCCATTAATACTATTCCCTTTTGTATACTGTCAAATCCCCTAACCGAATGCCCCGCTTCACTTACTCTGTTTACTATCTCTTTCAATGTTAACCCGCTATCATTCGGGGGTTTATATATAAAAATTTGATAAGCGCCGTCAAAAACTCTGTCGTACCAATCAATCGCTTCGCGACTTCTCCAACTTAAAGAGTGTGGCTCGAACAAAATTATAAGCTTCTTGCCGGGAAAATGAGCTCTAACTGCTTCTATCGCCGACTTTGCCTTAGGAAGAGACGAACCAAATCCTTCATAAAACGGAACTGATGTTTTGTCTGATTTTTTGTCCAACCGCCTGTTAATTGCCTTGAAGGAAGCGATGGCTTCAGAAAATTCGCTTGGAACAACCAGATTCAGCGACAGCAACAAGACGCCTGCGCCAAGAATATTCTCAACATTATGAAGCCCAAGTAAATTCGTCTTTACATTAACTATAAAACTCTCTCCCTTAAAAATATCGAAACAGGTTATCTCTCCTAATTTAATATTTTCAATATGCCAGTCGGCATTGCTCTTTGTACTGTAAAAATTTGTTTGTTCCTCAAGGCCGCATTTTGAAATTGTTTCTTTTACTCCTTCACCGTCGGCACATGCAACAATTAATCCGCCCGGAGGGATTGAGGATAGTAATTCAATAAATGGAGCTTTGTAGTCGTTATGGGTCTTAAATACATTAACGTGGTCGTGAGCCAAAGACGTCAGTAAAACATGCTTTGGATGATAATGTAAAAATTTAGACGAGTCGTCCCAGTTTGATGTTGGATACTCATCACCCTCAAGCACGAATATATTACCGTCTCCCTTCTTGGAACTTTCATCGGGAGTATTGGGTATTGCGCCAATGAAGTAGCTGGGATCCTTTCCGGCATATTCAAGACACCATGCAACAAGAGCCGCGCAAGTTGATTTACCATAACTGCCAACTGCCACAACATTTTCTTTGCCTATATTTAGCTCTCCCAGAACTTCGGGAAATGACTTTACCGAAACACCCGAAGAAAAAGCAGCCTCAACTTCTTTATTCTCTTCCTTCGTTAAACCAGAATGTCTGCCAATTATAATTAAGCTGGTATCCTTAGGAATATTGCTTGGACTGTATCCTTTTTTAAAATTGATGTTGTGTCTTTTTATGTATTCCGAAACGGGCGGATAAAAGTTGTCGTCAGAACCGCTCACCTGCCAACCATAGTCAATAAGCAGTTTTGCAACCGCGCTCATCCCAGCACCGCAAATACCAATAAAGTGAGCTTTTTTGTTTTGAGAAGACATTTTTCGGTGGACCTACGGGGAATCGGACCCCGGATTTGATCATGCCATGATCACGTGTTACCACTATACCATAGGCCCCTATTGTAAAATTAAATTATTTCTGCAATTTTCATTAACTCATTAAATATATCTGCAGAAAAATAATCAATTCTGCAAACACCCTTATAATCCAATTTTTTGGATGGCCTCCCTAATGTTCTTGGATCTATTTGTGCTTTATAAAATTTTTTAAGAGGAATTCCTGTTGTTTTAGACCAAAATTTTTCTAGAGTTTTTATATCTTGGTCGGCTCTACATTGTAAGGTGCATCGAAATTTATTTTCATCAATATTATAACAGCGTCGTAATAATCGTAAAAATAAGCTAATTACTTTTGGATCAGAGTTCCCGAAAACTACGGAACAATTCGATTTTTTTCCTTCGCCCATATATAGCATTGCGACAACGATTTTAGCAATATTTTTATCTTCAATAAGTTTTTTAAGATGCCAAACGCGATCAGATACTAATTTTAAGTACTGTTCTCGTTTTTTTCTGTTTGTCGCCAAAGCCAATTTTCGACTTCTATTAACATTATCTATGACCCGATTTTTTAATACTTGTTTTTGATCTTCAGACAATACAATATTTTTAAACCAAACTGATAACGTACTCTTGGAAATTGGATGATTTAATTTATTCTGAATTTCACCGTATGTTTTTCCATTTTTTCGCAACAATACGGCTTTATTTTTTAAGTGGTAGTATCTTGATTTCATAAGCAGATTGTAATTGTACTATAGAACTATACCATGTTCAAGTCAACTCTTCAATTTTTGGTCGTCAAATCTATGCTTGTCTCTCGTCATCGATTTTCTAAAACTTTTCTTTATCGCCCTATCTAAATCAAGATTATTGGAATTGGCAAAACAAATTAAAGTATAAAGAATATCGCCGATTTCTTCCTCCAGGTCTTGTTCCGCTTCGGTTTTCTTTTTTGATTTTTTACCGTAAAGATGGTTTACAATACGCGCAAACTCTCCACATTCTTCAAAAAGGCAGGCCAAAATAACCAATGGCGGCCAATATGGCCACTTGTTTTCTTTAAAAAATTTATCTAATTCTTTTTGATATTTTTTCATAACTTATTCCCCAAGAAGTTCTTCGCGCTCGGAAATCTCCTGACGCAATTCTTCTACCTCAATTCTAAGAGTTTCTATTTCTTGAGCATTTGCACTCGCGTCTTTCTCTAATTCTGAAAGTTTTACTTCTCGTTCTTGCAACATTTCTTTTAAAGCAGGGATCTGATCGATCATTTCGGCAAAATCTTCGGGAGACATTTCCGCAGCGCCTTCCGTTTCTTCAACACTTTTTACTTCTTCTGACTTGTTTTGTGGCATTTCTATACTCATATGTTATTTATCTTTATTTAATAATAAACATTAGCCCTATGCCCTCGAGAGGAATTGGACCCCTATCTTACCCTTAGGACGGGTCTGCTCTGTCCGTTGAGCTACGAGGGCAACATGAATAAAAATTAATTTGCGTTAACTGCGTTATATATTATACTATATATAAACAAACAATATTAAACCTTAAATTTTAATAATATGCCAGAAAAATCTCCTATTATAAAATTAGTTAAAAAATGCGCGCCGGCAGTTGTTTCAATTGTTATTGCCAAAGATCTTCCGAAATTGGAAAATTTTCCGGATTTTTTCCCTTTTTTGCCTTTTAATCCCGCCGAATTATACAAACAAATCCCGCCGGAAATGTTTGACGAACACGGGCGGGTGAAAATTGGCGGCGGTTCGGGATTTATAATTTCCGAAGACGGCTTTGTTCTGACAAACAAGCATGTAGTGGTTGACCCGAAGGCCGATTACACGGTTGTAACCAATAATGGCGCGAAACATCATGCTAAAGTTGTGGCTCGTGATCCAATTAATGACGTTGCTGTTCTTAAATTTGAAGGAAAAAGCCAGCCGTACATTGAACTAGGCGATTCTACAAATCTTGAGCTGGGGCAAACAGCTATCGCTATTGGCAACGCTTTGGGACAATTCCAGAATACTATTTCATCCGGAATCGTTTCCGGCCTTTCGCGAAACATTTCGGCTCAAACTGAAGTAGGTGGTCAGAAACAGGAATTGCGAGGCGTAATTCAAACCGATGCCGCAATCAACCCGGGAAATTCCGGCGGCCCATTGGTTGACATTAACGGCGAAGCTATTGGAATTAACTCCGCCGTTGTTTTCGGCGCTCAAAACATTGGTTTCGCTATTCCCATAAATGCCGCAAAGAAAGCACTGGCCGATATTAAAAAATATGGCCGCATCCGCGCCCCATTTTTAGGTTTGCGATACATATTAATAGATCCGGTTTTGAAAATGAGGCACAATTTACCGGTAGATTACGGCGCCCTGGTTGTCCCCGAAGCCACGCCGGGTGATTACGGCGTTCTTCACAACAGTCCGGCAGAAAAAGCCGGAATAGAAGAACATGATATTATTTTGGAAGTCGACAACAAAAAAGTAACCAAAGATCTACCTCTTTCGGATATTATTCAAGCTCATGAAGTCGGCGATAAATTGGGCCTAAAATTGTTAAGACGGGGCGGAAAAGAACTGGAAACAACGATAGTTCTTGAGGAAATGAAGTAAATTTTAAAGATTTGACTTTTTGTTTGAAATTTCTTAACTTTTAAAGAAAGTTCTTAAAATCAACCCAAAATTGGAGAAAGAATGGGCGGATTAAGGGCTTTGGAACTTTGTTTAGAGTGTAGTAACGCAATTGAAGTGATTACCGTAGATTCTGTAATGACACCGGGCAGATGCTGTCCGCAAGAAGTAGAATGCGTTCATTTAAATAGACACTGGCCGGG
Organism: Parcubacteria group bacterium; assembly: GCA_016186325.1. NCBI lineage: Bacteria > Parcubacteria group bacterium. Next base: position 36,152 of record JACPLW010000002.1, read on the forward strand.
TTGCAAGGTTGGAGAGGATATCTTTTCGAGAGAACCAGTATGCAATCAATTAGCTACAGGTTCTCCCACCAAAATTTTTCCTCCATTTAGAATTATTGCACAGTCCCAATAACCCCATAATTTCGGGGTTTATCCCCACACCCATGCATGGGTGTGGGGATTTACTTATTAATTTATTCCGTTTTACCCTCAATTTTTTCAGGTCGGCATTTCCACAACATTTCAAATATTTGACGCAAGGTTTTAGCCACATCCGGATTTTGCATAAAAACTCCTTGCATATGTCGAAGTGAAAATATCTGAATAAAATCATCACCGATTTCTATGGAAGAATCGCTAAAATAATCTTTCGGATCCAGATATTTCATAGCCCATCCGAAATAACTCTCTCGCCCCTTATACCACGAAAGCGAAGGGTCATTCGGTGTCATGCCCCGAAGTTTAATGCCGGCTTTTTTGCAATCCTCATTCCATTGATGAAATATTTCCTGCATTTCAGGCGAAATATTTTCAGTTTCCCGCGCATAAAATCCGAGGATTTCCTGGCCGGCCATTCGTTTAACCGATTCGGTTATCATGTTTTTAATTCCTCGCTCGCCCTCATAATAGAGTGTTTTAAATTGCGGGCCGGTTTTATCTGCCATTGCCATAAGTTGAGGTAAAACACTTTTTGAAAGATTAAGGCGTTCTTCCGCTTCTGCAAAAAACTCATCAGGAGATTTTGCAATATATAGCTTTTTTCGTGTTCTGGGGATTTTTAACGCAAGACCCTTGTTTATAAGATTTTCAAGAATGACATATGTCGTGGGCCGCTTAACTTGCGCCTGATCAGCAATCATTTGAGCAGAACCGCGCCCAAATTGAACTAAAGCCATGTATACTTTAGCTTCTTTTTCATCAAGTCCTAAATTTTTTAACGCTTCTTCAATTTTCATAATAAGAACAGTATAGTCTATTTAAAAAAGTTTGTCAATAATTTTGACAAATAAATGTTGTAAAATGTAAAAATTGGCTTAAATTAAGGTAAAAGTTGAGCTTTTTTAGTTATAAATTCCGATATATTTATTGACATAATCACAAATAAATGCTATACTACAGGCAGAACATTAAGATTCATTAAACGTACTCCGAGCGCGAAAACTGATCTGGCACGCGAGAGGGCGCGGCGGATTGGCTAGTAGATAAGACTTGGGGGAATAACATCCATAAAGGAGGTGATTTCATGGATAAACGGCACTGCTACCTTTCAGTAGCAGGCTGGCGCTACCCGCGTCATACCATCATTGATGGAAATGTCATCATGATGGAAGTGGCGATGGGAAGCTGCCAACACTGTCCTACTTGCTCTCGGCGAGTAGAGATGGTGTCATCTCGGCTTCGGGGTACCAACTCCAAGTGGAGTTGGGAGGGGTTCGGTAACGGACTTTACCTCAAAGTCGAGATGCCCGATGACGCTGAACAAGTAGAACAATACTTGTCTCGGCTAATCGGAGTCTCTGTCTGGCTCAGATAGCTAGACAGAAAGCCAGTACCGGCGTCGGAGTGGAACCGACGTGACAACAGAAGGCTCGACTGACCCTCCACCAGTCGGACCAAACCAAGAGACGATTCCATATGCCGAGTCCGGTCGGCTTATCCCAGGAATCTCTCGGGGCGCGCGGCTGCCTTCAAAAGAAAACCGCAATGGTCGAGCAAAAAACCGCTCGACCTCCCACCAAAGTTTTTGAAGCTTTCGAAAATTTTGGTGGGGGAATAATGAAAGTTCTTTAATCAAGAAATAAAAAAGAAGAGGGGGTGAGGCCTTATTGTGGTGAAATTCATCGTTACATGCGATTGGATTGTCTTCGGAGATCGTCCTTTTGGCGGCGACATGCACACAGATGTCGCTCGCCGAAACGGCATCCCGAAAACATCCGTCCGGGGCGGTGGACTCTCCGATCTGACAGAGCGCCGGATATTTGGGACATCGTATGGTTTCGGATCATACGATCCCGAAGCAATCCGAGCGCTTCTGCCAGATTGGCAGATCGCCGAGCCCTCTGACTACTAGAACAAATCCAAAATGGAAGGAGGTGAGTGCATGGTAGAGGACATGGAGTTTTTCTTCGAGGAAGACGACATCGACATCTCCTTCGAGGAACTCGGACTCTGCCCCCACTGCGGAGCGGCAGATGACGAGGGATGTGAGGGTAGTTGCCCCAGCTTTCTGGAGTAACTGCCTCACTAACCCCATCCATCGGGGATATAGGTGGAGTAGTCGGAGCCTGCGGTGTCCGACGAAAAACTCTGATGCAATGTTAGAGCGGCTAAAAAGCCGAATCAGGCTAGGAGAGTCCATAGAAACGGCAAAACTCTCCACGGGTCGAGTGAAAAAAGAAATCTCGACCTCCTACCAAAGTTCTCAAAAAGTATTTTGAAAATTTTGGTAGTTTATTTTTTTCTCTTTTTTAAGTGTTTGAAAAATTCGATTTGCCGCAATCGTTTTTTTGCTTCGGCAAGAGTTTTGTATGAACCGAAAGAACGGCCGGTAGTTTCTGATAAAACAACATACTTGCCTTTTATTTTTTTAATCATGGGGTGCCTAACGGGATTCGAACCCGTTCTTAGACTGCCACAGAGTCTAGTGCTGCCATTACACCATAGGCACCATACGCAAAGAAATATACGTTTTTAATTGACGCTTGTAAAATTTACCTGCCCAGAAACGAGGCATTATTTATTCCTCTACCAAAAAAACTTCGAAGCCGTCGCCGATTTTTTCATCAACTTTTATTCCAACAATGTCGCCTTTTTTTGCCGAATCAATATCTTTATGTTCCATTTGCATTGAACTGACCGTTTGTTCAACTTCCTTGTCTCCGTGAACAAATTTAACTTTATCGCCAACAGCCAGCTTGCCTGAAAGCTCAATAATAGCAACACCTATGTTGCCGTAATAATGAGTAATTTTGCCGATTTTTTTCATAAAATGAATTTAATGCTAATTATAACTAATATATACCATAAAATTTCAATTATTACAATAACTTGACAAGATTAGAGTTATTTGGTATAATTTAAATGCAGGATGTAAATTTCTCAGTAGGAGAAGAAAATGCAGATCAGGAAGCAGTTGAGGCGGATGGCCAACGCGGCTAACGCGATCGCGGCGGGTCGCGAAAGGCCGATCACCCCGGAGCCAAACGGGTACGCCGGCGAGCATCACCGGATTCGCCACAAGTCCAACAAGGGACCGCGGATGCGCGGTTCCGGGACCGCGCCGCGCCGCACGAAGAAGAAGGGTGGTGGCGCCGGCCAGTAGCCGGCGCCCCACACGCCTTGGAGCGATTCGTCCGTCAGTCGACGGACGGACTCGCTCCGGGGCGCTTTTTTTATCCCCTCCTTACCACAGAAGCTTTGATGGTTTTGCAACCCCAATGTTGTTTTATAAGACGAACGGTTTTTTTATCATCAAAATCCCGACAAGAATAGACGTCCATTGAAACGTAGCCTAACTCCGGCCAGGTATGAGCTGAAATGTGGCTTTCGTAAATCATAACAAAACCAGAAAGTCCCCAATCGCCTTTTTTATCAGCTTCTTCGCAAAAAACCACGTAAGGAATCGTTAATTTTCGCATCCCGATTTTTTGGGGCAAATCGTTAAGAAAATCAAAAACTATTTTATGATTTTCGAGTTTTTTTCGCTCGATGCCGCGAGCGTCAATCATTAAATGTTTTCCGTAAACCTTATAGTTACTCTTCGATACGGTTTTTTTTCTGTTCATCGCATTTCAGTTTAAAAAATTTTTTGATATTAATGAACATTTTACAATACACTTTAAAAAGTGTAAACGTGTGGATAAATAAAATTAAGAAAAAACTTTACGGGAACAAGTTTTTCTTTGTTTACACCGAGCCTGCTTACTTTGTAAATTTGAAAGTGGAAAGTATTTGTTTAAGAATTTCTTTTGATTCAGATGTAACGGGTTGAAGGTTAAAGGTAACGACTCCTCCATTGGGATGAGAAATCCACGCGCTGGCACTGTCGTCAGCACCCGTTCCCCAATCAATTGACGCGATAACTTTACCTATCTTAAACGATTCGCACCTCAAGGAATCATTGGGGTATGCGCTACAATAAGTTATTCCCATAACACTAAGTTGGCTTTGGGAAATAAAGCCAAGAGTTATAACATACCCGTTATTATATTTCGCTCCTCCGTCACTTCCTTTTGGTAAATAACAAAGAGCGAGCGATGTATCCCCTAATTCTCTTTGCGATTCACAGGAGGTAGGCGGATATTGAAAAGAATAGTTCAAATTACTGTCGGTATATGTTTTCAAATTTACGGTTTTATCTGGCGTTGGTGACTGTTGCGCGACAGGTTCTGACTTCTTTACAAAAGCAAAGTATCCTACTGCGCCGGCAAGAGCGGCAACAATAAACAGAATCAAAATAATGTTTGCAAAATTTTTTCGGTTGATATTCATATGTTAGTTAACAATTTAATTTTTTGATTTTATGATTAAAAAACTTTCTCTTCCCTCTTTTTTATATACTATCCGTAAAACACGGTCTCTGTCAAAATTTCAAATTTGTTTTCTGCGTGTTTAGTAAAAATTACCATAAAAATTAAATTTTTTACCGTTGCGCCCTCGAAGGGAATCGAACCCCTATCAACGCCTTAGAAGAGCGCTGCTCTGTCCATTGAGCTACGAGGGCAATAATTTAGAATAAACGTAAAATAACATAAAACGGGTTGAAATTCAACTAAAATTTTGCTATAATATTTAAAATATCGGGGTATAGTGTAATGGCAGCACGAGTCTTTTGGGAAGATTTAGTCTCGGTTCGAATCCGAGTACCCCGACAGAGAAAAACTAAATTTTGGGCCTATAGTCTAGTGGTAGAACACGTCATTCGTCCCGATTTATTAAATTTTTAAATGTTTTATTGCTATATATTAAAATCGAGAATAAATGGTGCTTATTATGTAGGAAGTTGCCAAAGCATTGCTATAAGGCTTGACCAACATAATAAATTTTTAGTTCCTTCCACAAAAAGATATGTTCCATGGGATTTAGTCTATCAAGAAAAATTTGTTACATTAAAAGAAGCTAGAAACAAGGAACTAAAAATAAAGTCCTGGAAGAAAAGAAGTTCTATAGAAAAATTAGTTAAAACATTTCAAAATTTTTAATAAATCGAGGATCCGCGATAACCTTGGTGGGCCCAGAGGGCCCATAGTTAAGTGGTATAACGGCGCATTCGCATTGCGTAAGCGGGAGTTCGATTCTCCCTGGGTCCACCAAGGTTATCGGGACATTGACGAAACGGCGGTCCGATTCCGCCTAGGTCCACCAAACAGGAAATTGCAAGCAAGAGGGAGTCGCCTTGCCCGTCTCGCTCCCGCGCTCCGCGCGGAAAAATGGTGGCGCAATTCTTGAACAAGCCCTAAGAGGCTATTTTGTTTTCTAAGAAAACAAAATTCAAATAATGACAAGGTTTTGGGCATAATTATTGAGGTTTTAGGCCATATTTTTGATTATGCCCAAAACCTTGACAAACTGACGTAAATTTGCTATAATAAAGATATAAAAATTGATGTAGTTTTAGATCAATTTTTGCTCTTGTTCTTTGCAAATTTGCGAGCGAATCTCCTTGAGATTTTGAAATGAGCAGCGCATTGAGTGGCTGAAACACCACTTGTTGCGCTAACAGATATTTAATGCACTGCTTATAACGAGTTAGACCTCGTCGTGGTCGTGTAGGACACACGATTCAAAATCGCAAACCAAAGGAGGAGCCGATGGAAGTAGGAGTGCTGTTCTCAAGCGACGGCATTCTGGCGCTAAACAAACCGCCCGGGATGTGCAGTCAGGGACCCAAGACTTCGGATATCCCGGAGTTGTGGGAACTGCTACGAACACACCACCCTGGCGGTCATGTCGCTCATCGGATCGATCAGTACACATCTGGTATCAATCTAGCTGGTGCTTCAAAACGGCAGATCAGTTATCTGATGCGTAACTGGCACCAGATCACGCGAAAGAACTACCTGTCTGTCTCATCAACAACCCGACGTGGAGCGAGAAGGTTGTGGACACGCCCCTCAAGGGTAAGTCCGCAATCACTGCGTTCACGGTGCTTGAGCGTTCTGGATCGTTGGCGTTGATTCAATGCCAGCTAGTCCAAAACGGGCGGACTCATCAAATCCGGCGACACCTGAAGTCGATCGGTGCACCGATCGTCGGAGACCGAAAGTACAAGGGTCCGACAACCAGGGTGCGGTCTGGTCAACTGCTTCATGCGTGGCGCATGGAGGTCAGACTGCCGGACGATTCTGGTAAGCCCGGCCCTTGGATTACCATTCAGGCGCCGATCCCCAACGATTTCAAGCAGATCAACTTCGATTGGAGTCGCTGGGATGCCAACGCCAACACAACGCTGGAGATCTGGGCAGTTCCCTCCGGTTGGCGACACTAACTCGCCCCTCTCAACTCAAAAGGCCCCCGTGGTAGCAACATCACCACGCGGGGCCTTTTTCATTTTTACAAAGAACTTTTGATAGCAGAAAAATAATTTTTCTGCTATCATCTAAAAGAAAATTTTTCATAAGATTTGATACAACGAACAGCAGAAATGCTGATTTTTTGTTTCACGTGAAACATTGTTTGACGTGAAACAATGTAATTGTTAATCTTCAACTCAAAGAAATTGGACTTTAAAATTGGGGGAAAACATGAATAGCAATTGTGTTTTCTGCGACCGAACCAAGATTGAGGAGCGTATTATTGCCGAAACGGAAGATTGGTACTTAATAGCTACCATTGGCCAAATAACAGAAGGCGGCTATGTTCTCATAATCCCCAAGCGGCATGTACCTTGCGCCGGAGCGATGAAAGAGCAAGAGATTGTTAAAATGGACGACATATCGCGCATTGCAAGCGATTACACAGAGGTAGAGTACGGCGTAAGACCTATCATCTTTGAACATGGCATTGTGGGCCAGACGATTCAACATGCCCATCTTCATCTTTTACCCGCCCGGATTCGCATGTGCGGCAGAATCTATCGGGATTTTCCCAACGCGCAGATCTGCTTCTTAGATTCGCTCAAACTGCTTCGATGGACTTATGATGCAATGGGAGGAAAAAAGTATCTCCTTTGGAGCACCCCGGAAAACCTGTTGAAGACCGTTATTGATCCGCCAGCGCCGTTGCAATATTTACGGCTAATTGCAGCCGAACTTGTTGGCCATCCGGAGCGCGCAAATTGGCGCGATTGTGATCCTGAAACCGACAAAAAACTGTGGCAGGAGACCGTTAGCCGCCTTAAGCCATATTTTTCATGAATTTTAAAAAAATAACCCGAATAGCAAGCGCTATTCTGGGTTTTTTAATTTTTTATTCCTTAATAACAGGCGTATTTTGTACATTTTATCTTCATATTCCGCTTGAAAAACCTCATGAAGATAAAATCCTAAAGAAACAAGTTGAATTATCAGAAGAATAATACCTGTATAAAGGTAAAAATTGTTTTTCCATATTATGCCGGCTAAATAGAAAATCATGCTGAAAGCGGTAAGACCGGTGTGAAACCGCGCCCCGATCGTCGTTACTAAGTCATTTAGCAGAAATTCTTGCATAAACTCAAAATACAGCTGATCCCGCCTTTCGCGACGCTTTTCTCGCTGATAAAGCCACGTACCCAGCAAAATCAAAAACATACATGTTGCAGTGACTAGTAGAATCGTGTTCATAATAAATAATGCCGGCCATCCAAACGATTTTGTCGCGTAAATGCTTAAAAATATCATCCATAAGATAAGTAAAAAATCTCTGGTATGATCCAAGAGAGTCCCCAAAGCTGTAACTTCATTGTTATTTCTCGCGACTGGGCCGTCTAAAAGATCGGTAATCCACGCAAAAGCTAAAAGCCATACTTGACGCCCAACATCATCCCCAAAATAAAACAGATCAAAAATCGCCCAAATAAGAACAACGAATCCCACCACGGTTAAATGATTTGCTCTTATTCCTATGGCTGCAAAAATATCGGTTATTTTTGTCCGCTTAAAGAACCGGTCGCGCCACTTTTTCTCAAGCGGTGTCCAATATCCCTCCTTCGTTAAAGCTTCCGCTGACGCCAAGGCTTTGGCGGACAAGTCGGCGGGCAAGCTCTCTTTTTCCTCTTCGGCCATTATTGTCCCTCCAAGTTTTTAAGGGTCTGATTTTTAATAAAAGAGTAAACGAAATGTGAAAAAAAATCAATCTGCCAGCTGGTAAATTGATTTTTTTTCACCACAAATGATATGTTTCACGTGTAACATTTGATAATGTTACACGTGAAACAATGACCACCGAGAAACAAAACATAGGAAGATTAGGTGAAGATATTGCCGTAAAATACCTTGAAAACAAAGGTTATAGCATTTTAACTCGCAATTATCGCAAGCCATGGGGCGAAATTGACGTAATCGCATCGGAAAACGTTGGTAAAAACCAGTTCTTGGCTCTAAAGAGCCAAGAACTGGTTTTTTTTGAAGTCAAAACCCAAAACCAAAGATTTGAATGGCGGCCGGAAGAAAATATAACAAGACATAAAAAACACCAATTATCAAGAATTGTCGCAACTTACATGAAAGAACATGAAATTTCAGAAAGTCAAGATTGGAGAATTGACGTTTTGGCAATAAAACTAGACTTTGAAACAAAAAATGCTCAAATTGAGCACATCAAAAACATTGCTCTAAATTAAATCCACTTATCCCCAACTTACCCACCCCTCCGCCCAGAAATTGGGCGAGGCTTGCCCTGCAACTGCGGGATGGCAAAACTATTGATGTCGGACATCAATAGTGGGTGTTGACAGCAAAGTTTAAAGTTATATGCTATGAGCATAAACAGAACTTTAAAATTTTAAGAGAGAAGGGTCTCTGAAATGGGAAAGAAAACGCAACGTTTAGTTGAATTAGCCCATAAGCACTTGCCCAGAAATTACGCTCCACCGGATGATCTTGTTTTAAGAAGAGGACATGGCTGTTATCTTGAAGACGTTAATGGTAATACCTACCTTGATATGCTTTCTTGCTATTCTGCCGCAAACTCCGGTTACGGCAATAAATCGGCAAATACGGCAATATTACGGCAAATTGCCAAAGGTATTTTGTGCAACGCCAATTGTTTCTGGGAAGAGCAGAAAATTCTTTTTGCCCATGACTTGGCCAAATTCTGCAACGATTTTGGCTTAAACGGACTTGATGTAGTTTTACCTATGAATAGCGGCGCCGAAGCGGTTGAAACGGCTATAAAAATAGCGCGTAAATGGCGTTACTGTTATTTAGCAAAAGGTATTGCCTATGACACAGCAGAAATTATTTGCTGCGAAAACAACTTTCATGGCAGAACTCTCGGCGCTATTAGCATGTCAACAGTAGATCAATATAAAAAATACTTTGGTCCGCTAATCCCAGGCATAAAAATCGTTCCTTTCGGTAATGTAGACGCTTTAAAAAAGACAATTAATAACAATACAGCCGCATTTTTAGTTGAACCGATACAAGGCGAGGGCGGAGTTATTATCCCGCCCAATGACTACCTTTCCGAAGTAAGGAAAATTTGCGATGAACAAAATGTTTTATTTATTTTGGATGAAATCCAGAGCGGTTTTGGCCGAACCGGTAGAATGTTTGCCTGCAACTACGATAATGTTGTTCCGGATATGATAATTTTGGGCAAGGCCTTGGGCGGCGGACTTCCGATTTCCGCGGTTGTCGGCAAAGAAGAGATAATGGATGTTCTTGATCCGGGAGATCACGGTTCTACATTTGGCGGCAATCCTTTGGCTTGCGCCGCGGCGCGGGCCTCGCTAAGTTTTATGCGGCGCCGTCGGCCGGATAGGCGAGCGGCTGAATTAGGGTTTTACTTTAAAAATAAGCTTAACAAGGTGGCGGCGCAAAGTCCGCACATTAAAGAAATAAGAGCACTTGGTCTTTGGATTGGCATTGAAGTTCACCATAGCGGCCCAACGGCTCATGAATTTTGCAAAGAGCTTTATAAAGAGAAAATACTCTGCAAAGAAACTAGAGAATATACCATTCGCATGAGCCCGCCCCTTACAATCACTAGAAAAGAGCTTGATTTTGCGCTTTCAAAAATCCAAAAAGTTTTTACATAATAAATTTTACCTCCATTGCATTTGGAGGTTTTATTATGTAAATTTATAGCCATAGGGCGACTAGCTCAATCGGCAGAGCGTCTCGTTTACACCGAGAAGGCAATAGGTTCGAATCCTATGTCGCCCATAATTTAGCAAAGTGGGCCAAAGCCAAATGTTTGGCTTTGGCGGGAATTTTAGTGAGCTTTAGCGAGCGTTAAAAAATTCCCCGGAAGAGCGACTCGTTTATTCCCGATTTGTCTAAAAATTCAAGTTCTTGTAGAATTTTTAGCAACAAATCGCAATCCCGCTTAAAGTGGGCGCATAGCTCAGCTGGTTAGAGCGTCGCATTTACACTGCGAAGGCCCTCCGTTCGAATCGGAGTGCGCCCACTTTGTGCGGGACACCGAGTAGGTCCGAGGTTCAATCCCTCGAACGCCCATCAAAATTTGATATTTGACACAACAAAAATAAGAAGTTATAATAGAAAAATTAGATCCGATAGCTCTTTTCAAATGTAAATGAGGGAACTAAATGGCGACATCTGTTGGTAAAGCGGCCTCTAGAAAATCTGACAACTCCGAGCTTGTAAAAGCTCAGAAGAAAATAAAAAAATTAGAGGGTCTTTTGGCGATAGAACTTGAAAGAGCCGCCGAACTTCTGAAAGAAAACACGGAGCTTGAATCAAAGTTAGAAGAAACTCGTAAACAGCGTGATTGCTGGCAAAAACTTTACAGAGAGATAAATCCGGACAAAAAGATTGACTGTAATCGGCAGAATGCCCTAATTGTGAGGGGTGAAATAGATATGAGCGAAGTATTGGGACAGGAAAAATAAAAAGATTAAAAGTCCCAGTATTACACTCCGTGAGACAAGCGTTGTCTTATGGGGTTTTTATTTTCTCTGTTTTCCGTGAAAAGCGTTGTGGACTTCTCTTAATTTTTTATCGGTTATGTGGGTGTAAATTTGAGTCGTGGTTATATTTGAGTGTCCCAAAAGTTCCTGAACCGAGCGGATATCGGCGCCATTCATTAAAAGATCTGTGGCAAACGAGTGGCGCAAAGTATGGGGCGTGACTTTTTTTGAAAGCCCGGCTTTAGCCGCATAATGCTTCATCAACCGTTCAACACTTCGGCTTGTCAACCGCAGATTATCGGTCTTGGCCGGATTTTTTGTTTGCCTGATGAAAAGTGCCTCGTCAACGTCCTCTCGTCTTTCCAAATAGTTTTTTAGCGCTTCTTTGGCGGTATCGGAGATGAAAACCAGGCGGACTTTATCTCCTTTGCCGCGCACCGAAAACTCGCCGGATTTAAGGTTGACCGAATCGCGGTTTAAATTGCAAAGTTCAGAAACCCGCAGTCCGGTGGAAAATAATAGTTCCAAGATAGCTTTATCACGAGCGTTGGTTGGAGATGTTAGTAGGCGCTCAATTTCGTTCCCTTCAAGGAAAGATACCTGCCTCTCCGATTGTTTCCCCAGCTCAATTTTGTCGGCCGGCATAACCTTGAAATCCCGCCGTGCCAGATATTTTAAAAAATTCCTAAGCCCTATTAAATAATAATTCTGGGTGATCTTTTTAAGCCCTCTTCCGTCCTGATTTGCCTGCCGGTTCAGCCAAAGACGGTATTGCCTGACCATTTCCGGTGTGATTTGTTCCGGTTTTAAAACCTTAGAAAACTCAAAGAATTTTTTTAAATACCGTTCGTAATTCACCCGCGTTTTAATTGACCGGTTTTTTTCTATTTCCAGATAATCCAAATAGTCTTTTAGCAATTCGCCTATGTTTGTCATTATTTTGATAATAAAATATTTTCCGACATTCTACAACGACAGAAAAATGTAGCTCCTCCGGCGATCGCCGGAGGAGCTACATTTTTATAATCTTTACTAGACTAGAATTATATGATATTATCTTCATACGATGCTAAAAACCAAGGAAAAGTCAAAAATTATTGAGAAACATAAGATTCATCCGACCGATACCGGTTCGACTGATGTCCAGATTGCCATTTTAAGCGAAGAAATCGAAAGATTGGCAAAACACCTCAAAAAACACGCCAAAGACAACCACTCGCGGCGCGGGCTTTTGGGAATGGTTTCCCAAAGAAAACAGCTTTTGAGCTACCTGCAGAAAACCAACGAAAAAAGATATAACACTTTGGTTAAAAAGGTGGGATTAAAAAAGTAAATGCCAATAATAAAACATAAAGACCAGCGTGTCGCGATTTTAATAGATGTCCAAAACCTTTACCACTCGGCAAAAAACATTTACAATGGCCGGGTAAATTTTTCCAAAGTTCTGGAAGCAGCTTTGGCGGGCCGAAAGTTGGTTCGCGCCTTGGCTTACGTGATAAAAACCGAAACTGGGGAAGAATCGGCGTTTTTTGAAGCATTAACCAAAATGGGGATTGAAACAAAGATAAAAGATCTTCAAATTTTCCCCGGCGGCATGAAAAAAGGCGACTGGGATGTGGGAATGGCGGTAGACGCGATTCGACTTAGCGAATTCACGATAGATTCAATAGTACTTGGTACCGGCGATGGCGACTTTGTCCCGCTGGTTGACTATCTAAGAGGAAGGGGCCGTCAAGTGGAGGTTATTGCTTTTGGCAGATCTACTTCGGCAAAGCTAAGAGAGGCGGCGGATGATTTTATCGACATGTCGGCCGACCCAAGAAAGTTCACAATCCCAATAAAGAAATCCAAACGGAAACCAATGAAAAAATAATTAAAAAAATTAAATAAAATAATAATTAATGGTTCGTCTGTGGATAGGTAGTTCAGGACCTTTAGGTGCTGACCTAAAATCTATAGACGGACCTGCAAAAAATATGCAGGAAGTAAAAAAATATTCTCTGGATTTTGCCCCGCCATCAGCGGGACGAGCCGGCCAGACGCTAAAAATTGAAATAGGCAAACTGGCAAGTCAAGCTAATGGCGCCGTAACCGCACAACTCGGTGATACGGTAGTTTTGGCAACGTGCGTAATGTCAAAAAATCAGAAAATCGGAGTGAATTATATGCCGCTCACGGTTGATTATGAAGAAAAGTTTTATGCCCGCGGCAAAATTTTGGGCTCAAGATTTATGAGGCGGGAAGGCCGGCCTTCGGATGAAGCCATTCTAAACGGCCGTTTGATTGACCGGGCCCTGCGTCCGCTTTTTGATACAAGTATTCGCAATGAAATTCAAATTGTCACCACGGTTCTTTCGGTAGACGATAAAAATGACCCGGATATCGTTGCCATGATCGCTTCCTCGATAGCTCTTGCGATTTCTGACATCCCGTGGAACGGGCCTATCGCGGCTGTAAGAATTGGTCGCGCCGATTCAAAATGGATCTTGAATCCGAGTTTTGAAGAACGCCGATCGGGCATTACCGATTTAGTTGTTTCGGTCTCTCCGGACTTAAAAATAAATATGATCGAGGCCGGCGGATCTGAAATAAAAGAAGAAGAACTTTTGGAAGGATTCAAATTCGCCGAAGAAACTCTTAAAAATATCGTTGAGTTTATCAAAAAGATCGCCGGTGATTTTAATACACCAAAAGCGACGGCTGTTCTTGAGGCTACCGATAGCGAACTAGAAGAAAAAGCAAATGAATTTTTAAATGAAGACAACGCTCTTGAGAGCGCTCTTAACGAAAAGAAAAAAACGCAGTTGTGGATGAATTTAGACGTTTTAAAAGAAAAATTGACGGCTTATATCAATACCATTGATGAATCAAAAGTAAAAATGGCAGAAAACTTTTTTGAAAAGGCAGTTGATAAAATGGTTCATAAAAATATTTTGGAAAAAGAATTGAGGCCAGACGGGAGATCTCTCGACGAATTGAGAGATTTAAGTTCTGAAATATCGTTTCTTCCCCGCACCCACGGTAGCGGCCTATTTCAGAGAGGCGAAACCCAAGTTTTGTCGGTTTTGACTTTGGGCGCTCCTTCCGATGAACTTATTATTGAGGGAATGGTAATAAGCACTAAAAAACACTTTGTCCACCAATATAACTTTCCGCCTTTTTCGGTCGGAGAAATTGGCCGGATGGGCGGGCCGAAAAGAAGAGATATAGGCCATGGCGCTTTAGCCGAAAAAGCGCTTCAAATGATGGTGCCTGAAAAAGAAGAATTTCCTTATGCCATAAGAATCGTCTCCGAAGTTTTATCGTCCAACGGTTCTTCATCTATGGCATCAACTTGCGCCTCAACATTGGCGCTTATGGATGCCGGCGTGCCTCTTAAAAAACCGGTGGCCGGCATCGCCATGGGTTTGATGAGCGACGGGAAAAACGTTCATAAAATTTTAACCGACATTCAAGGCCCGGAAGACCACTATGGCGACATGGATTTTAAAGTGGCCGGCACGCGCGACGGTGTTACCGCCCTGCAAATGGATGTAAAAATTGATGGAGTGGATATAGAAACACTCGAAAAAGCCCTGGCGCAGGCAAAAAAAGCGCGGCTCCAAATTTTGGATCATATGGCAAAAACCATCGCCGAGCCAAAAAAAGAATTATCGCCACTCGCGCCAAGAATTATTACCATGCAAGTTCATGTTGACAAAATTAGAGAGGTTATCGGCCCGGGCGGCAAAGTGATTAACGATATCATCGCCAAAACCGGCGCCACGGTTGACATTGAAGATTCCGGCTTAATTTTCATAACCGCCGAAAATGAAGAAAGCGGGCTCAAAGCCAAACAAATGGTTGAAGATATCGTTAAAGAGTACAAAATCGGCGATATCGTCACCGGTAAAGTAATTCAAATTCTTGATTTTGGCGCCATTGTTGAAATTGGCCGCGGAAAAGACGGAATGATACACATTTCGGAGCTCGCTCCGCGCCGAGTAGAAAAAGTCACCGACATCGTAAACATCGGCGACGAAGTAACAGTGAAAATAAAGAGGGTTGAAGGCGGAAAAATCAGTTTGTCGTTAAAAGACGTGAGTTAAGAAATATAAAATATGAACGAGAATTTGCCAAAATCTGAAACTAACGAAGAAAGTGAGAAACATCTATTAAGTGACGCAAAACGTGTAATAAATTCTATGTGGAAAAAAGCGATGGACGCGGGCGATCTTCCATTGAGCGTAGATCCGAGTTATCAGGTTTGGCTAGAAGATTTGGAAAAGCGTAAAAGCGAATTCGCAAGAGTTTTGTTTAACAAAGCTAGAGAATCGGTTGGAGAGGATAAACTTCGTTCAGCGCAGACACTTAAACATCTTATGGAGCTTCTCAATAACTCGGAGCGGCACGAATTGTTAAAAGAACTCATGACAACAGATGAAGCGATACAAAAATTGATTGCGGATGCGGAGCAGCAGGTGAGATCAAAATAAATACTTCTCAATCAAATTACGGATTTTCAACCGATCGGAATAATGTCCGTAATTTGAAGTAAGTGCAAAAATAAATAAAGTTCTTTTTATAAAAATTTTTATAGACGAAATCTCTCTTTAAGATCTAACTCAATATCAACATCTTTAATTCTTAAAAATCTTACGTAGGGAGCGAGGTTAAACATTTCTACAATAAAATCTATTTCATTTTTACATTCATATGGATGAATAAATACACTTTTCTGCATTGGGTAAAAGCCAAGCTCTTTTAACTTAGCTGCCAGGGCTTTTCTCCCAACATTTTTATCTTCGGGTATATCAAAAATTACTAAACGCCATAATTTGTCCCATTGCGTTGGTTTTTTAATTTCTATTTTATCCAAATCATATTTTAAAATTCTGCTTTTCCCTTTTGCGCTCAAAGTAAGCATAACCGTTCCGTCTTTATCTTCTTTATAGTCAACAAGCTTTGATCGGTACAATCTTTTTATTGCTTCTCTTAAATACCGCTCATTTATTTTTCCCCATTCTTTAGAAACTTTCTTTAGAATACGAAAATAATGATCTGGCCGACGTGTTAAAGATAAAGCAAATCCAGCTTCTAAGAGAAGTAAAACTTTTTTACTTGCCGGTCCTAAATGTTTCATGTATTTCCTTTACTTTATTATTTTTGATAATTTAATTTTTTTTATTATTTAAATTTAAATAATATCACAAAGATTACGGATTTTCAACCGATCGGAATAATATCCGTAATTGGCAATAGACACAAAAATAGAAAAATCAGTTTGTCGCTGAAGGATGCCGCAGATAGAAAATAGAAACAAAAAAAAGCCGTTGGAATTATATCCCACCGGCAAGAAGTTATTTTATCTTCTAACTTTAGCTCCGCAATCCCAGCAACGCTTATCGTCACTTGTCCAAGTATCGTGATCACAAGCAAATTTACCAACATCTTCAACAGGAATTATTTTCTCAAAGCCCCTTGAACGAATCCGGAGTACAAGATATTTACCTTGCGCATCACGCCGATACTCTGTTTTCATGTTGCCTCCTTGGAGTTGAAGAGTGCCCCCCAGGGGCTTATCTGAAAACATGGCACATATCGTAATCTTTTTTAACTCTTGTCGCGCTATAGCCAGAGATTAGGCGAGCTTCTCGATACGCTTGAGGTAAAAATGTATCACATCTTGGCGAGCACCAATTTTTATGGTCTTTTATTTCTTTCTCAACGGCTTTTCGCAGTTCTTGGACAGTTTTTTTCATAACGCCTCCTCGTTGTTAAAAAACAGAAAAAGTGCTGTGAACAGAGTCTATAACACAACAGTTTTAAACTCAAGTTTTATGTTGCTGTGGATAAACGAACAACATTGTCCTGCAGCTGCGAGGTGGTTTTTATGTTATAATAAAAATAATGGCAGACCCAACTACACAAAAAGACGAAAATATTGTTATTCGGACAATGAAAAGCGACCTGGAAGACTTGAACAATCCTCGTCCAAAAAAAGAGAAGGAACCGATTCCGGTAATGCCGGCGGGATCTATTTCTAAAGAGACGCAATACAAGGCACCTCAAATGCCAACGCTCCCGCCACTGCCAAAAATAGAAGAGAAAACTAAACCGCCTATTTTAATTGTTCCGCAAAAAATTATTCCTCCAAAGGAGATCACTGAAATCCCCGCGAGACCTATATATAAAGCTATGCCCGCGTTGATTAAGATTGGCGCCATCGGATTGGGCGTAATTTTAATCACGATTTTTGGACTTTATGGCTATTGGAAAGTTTTTATTCAAACTGAACCGCCGGCGCCACCCGTTATTACGCCTAGCGCCACAACCACTGTTCCCGGATTTCCTATAACGCCATCCGCTACCACAACAGCACCCATAAAATTCTTCAATAAACTACCGAACAAAACGGTGACAATTGATTTGTCTTCAAAAACACCGGGCGCGCTAATTCAAGCATTACAATCTGAAGCGGCTGTAAGCGAGACACGCGCTTCGGTAAAACAAATTAAAGTAACCTACCTGGGGAAATCTATAACTGCTCAAGAATTCTTTGACTTGATGTCTATCTTCGCTCCACAGAATTTTCTGTCAAACTATGAAAATGAATTTGCTTTTACTTTTTTCTATCACTTATACCAGCAAAAAAACGAAGTGCGGCCAATTTTGATTTTAAAAACCAAAAACCGAGACTTGGCTCAAACCCAGCTGCAAGATTGGGAAAAAACCAGCTTAATAAGCGATATGTACCCTTTGTTTTTATTAGATTTTAAATTACCAACAATAAAATCTTTTAAATCTTACTTATTTATCAATCAACCTGTCCGATATCTAAACATTAATGTCCCGTACGCTTCATTAAGCTACACAATCTATAACGACTTTGTTATTTTATCGACTTCCAGTGCCGGAATGTTTGTAATTTTGCAAGACTTGACGGGACAAAGCATTTCCGCCGATTACTTAAAGCGTCTCGAGGCTTCACTCGGAAATTTAACCAGATAAAAAACTCTTTAGCCTTAGAATTCTAAACAAGGATTCATCGATTCTCTTTTCCGTAATCTCCTTATTGAGCACGGCTTTTTTTAATTGGTTTAAAATTTTAACTTGTTTTTCCGGCGTGAAAGTACTGATAAGCATATCCGCGCCGGCATTAATAGAATCTACGGCAACTTGTTCGATTGAGCCTCCAACCGATGCCATTTCAAGATCATCGGTAATAATCACGCCCTCAAACTGAAGTTGTTTTCTCAAAATACCACCAAGCATTTCTGAAGACAGCGTAGAGGGTTTTTGACTTATAAAAGGAATGGCAATGTGGGCAGTCATAATTGCAGGAACCCGGCTGTCAAGCAGTATTTTTTTAAATGGTACCAGGTTAATGTCAAATGTTTCCTTATTGATTCTTAGCAACGCTTTATTATTGTGAGGATCCGATAAAATGTCGCTATATCCCGGAAAATGTTTAACAACCGGCATTACGCCGCCCTTGATATAGCCGTTTACCATAGCTCCCCCTAATTTGCCGCTGTTTTCAGGAGTAGTCTCAAATGTCCGATGATAAAGATAAGAATTTTTATCCGAAACATAATCCAGAATCGGCGAAAAATTCATATTCACGCCTAATTCTTTCAGTTCTTGCGCTCTTTTAAAAGCGACGCTTTCTGCTTGAGCTATGCTGATAATTTTGTTTTGCGGCGTTAATTCGCTCAAAAATTTAAAACGCACCATAACCCCTCCTTCTTGATCGGTGGCAATCAAAAGCGGAATTTGAGAAATTGATTGTAAATCACTAATGAGTTTTCTGACTTGGTTTCGATTTTCTACATTACGGCCCAGTAAATTTATGCCGCCAACATGATACTGCTTAATCATCTTTTCAACATGGCTATCGACATATTCATTTTCAAAGCCGATAATCATCATTTGCCCGATTTTTTCATCCAAAGACATTTTAGAAATTTTTAACTTAACAGGGTCATCTATTGGCGATTTTAAATTTGTTAATTGATTTGGTTCTTTTTCAGATTTTCCTTGCTCCGTACTACCAATAAAATAAAATACTGTACTGCCTGCAACTGCGATAAACAACGCGATGATTAAAATATTCTTAAACATACAAACATAATATACCATGGCCATGTGGATAATTGGTTATTGACAAAACAACAACATGGTGCTAAGCTTATTATAAGTCCTCGTTTCTGATCTGTTAAAAGTTATCCTGGTATTCGTACTGGGAAAAGGCTATCTGCTAGCCAAAATTGATTAGCTCTTTTCAAAAATTTAGGTCTTGTACCGCAGAGCGGAACAAGGACATTAGGATAGAGAAAGCAGACTCTATCCATACAAGGGCGACCAACACCCATTTAAACAATAGTTTTACGGGTTCTAACGGCGCCCTTTTTCGTTGTTGTCAAAAATTTAATAATTTTTGGTATAACAAACAGAACCCCGCAATCCCGATATTACAGTCGGGACTCCGACCCCAGAGGCGTCGGAGCTGCGGGATTTATACGTTATTGTTGACCGCTTTTTAATTTTCGTATACTATCTAACCATTATGTTAGACCAACAAACTTTAGAGGAATTAAAATCTGCGCTTGATAAAGAGCGTGAAATTCTAATTGGTGAATTAGAAACCATCGCTACGCCCGATCCTCACTTAAAGGACGACTGGAACGTCAAACATGAAGAATGGAGTGAAAATCAAATAACAAGCGAGGAAACGCTTGAAAGCGATGAGAGCGTCAACGAATCAGACGAAGATATGAAAAATAAAGCTCTTTCCGACCATCTTGAATTAAGATTGAGAGATGTAAATAATGCTTTAAAACGCATGGAAGACGGAACCTATGGGACTTGCGAAGTTTGCCAAGAACCAATCGCGCTTGAACGGCTAAAAGCCAACCCGGCAGCTTCAACCGATGTAGAACATGCTGTGAAAAATCATGGCATCTAAGCTTTATTCTGCCGCCTTAAGCGGTATAAATGCGAAAATTGTGGAGGTCGAGTGCGATTTGGCGCCCGGCCTCTTTAATTTTTCCATCGTTGGATTACCGGATGCGGCAGTTAAAGAATCAAAAGACCGTGTGTCATCTGCTTTAAAAAACTCCGGCGCTTCCCAGCCGTCTAGGCGCAATAAGCGCCTGACCGTTAATTTAGCGCCGGCCGATTTAAAAAAAGAAGGCCCGGCTTACGACCTGCCGATTGCTTTGGGTTATTTACTGGTTTCCGGCCAAATCAAGTTTGATCCGGAAAAAAAACTGTTTGCCGGGGAGCTGGCTTTGGACGGAAATTTAAGACCCGTTAACGGCATTCTTTCAATAGTCATGGAAGCTAAAAACCGCGGATTTAAAACTGTTTTTATCCCAAAATCCAACATGGCTGAAGCATCTCTGGTTAGAGACATTGAAATTATCGGGGCCAATAATTTAGTTGAGATTTTTGAACACCTCGAAAACAAAAAAAATATCAGCCCTTGCTTAAATTCCGACTTAGAATCGGAATTTACGAAAAATTCGGAAGAAAACTCCGATGTTGACCTGGCTTTAATCCGCGGCCAGGAAAAAGCCAAGCGGGTTTTGGAGATCGCCGCCAGCGGAAATCATAATATTATTTTTTCCGGGCCGCCCGGGTCGGGGAAGACTCTTTTAGCCAAAGCTCTGGCTTCAATTTTGCCAAAATTAAATCTGGAAGAAGCTATTGAAGTAATGAGAATCTGGAGCGTTGCCGGTTTGCTTAAAGAAGACAAATCTCTCCTATATAAAAGGCCCTTTCGGTCGCCTCATCACACCGCTTCGGGGATTTCTCTTGTCGGCGGCGGCGCTTGGCCCCGGCCGGGAGAAATTTCTTTGGCTCATCGCGGAGTTCTGTTCCTTGATGAATTTCCGGAATTTTCACGAAATGTTTTAGAAAACTTAAGACAGCCGCTCGAAGAAAACACCGTTACTGTTTCCCGAGCCCAAGGCAGTATAACTTTTCCGGCTCAATTTTTAATGGTCGCTTCAATGAACCCATGCCCCTGCGGATACTTAAACGACTCCTTAAAAGAATGTATATGCGCGCCGAGCCAAATCATAAAATATAAAAGGAAACTATCGGGCCCGCTTCTTGATAGGATAGACCTCCACGTTGAGGTGCCCCGCCTAAAATACGAAGAAATGACCGATAGCGGCGCCGGCGAAACCAGCCAAACTATGAGAAAAAGAGTTGAAGAAACCCGCGCGATCCAGGTTTCACGCTTTAGAAACGACGGAATTCTAACTAACCGTGAAATGTCGGTTCGCCATATTAAAAAATACTGCGCCCTCGATGAAACTGCGGAAAAAATGATGAGAAACGCCGTTAGTTCTATGGGGCTTTCAACCCGCACTTACCACCGCTTGCTGAAAATTTCCCGCACCATCGCCGACTTGGAGGCTTCCGAAAACATAAAACCCCAGCACTTGGCCGAGGCTCTTCAATACAGACCGAGGGAAGAGGTTTAGCGCGCGAAAGGCTGTGCGGCGCCATCTACTCCAAAATGGAGATGACAACCGGTAGAATTGCCAGAACCAGGCTGTCCCGGATAGCCGCCCATGAAGGCAACGATACTGCCTTGATTAACATATTGGCCCGCATTAACAAGAACGTTTTTTAGATGGGCATATAAAGTGGTAACGCCGTTGGGATGTAAAATTTTAAAATAGCCGCCATAACCGCTATTGGCCCATCTGGCAGTGCTTTGGGTCGGATAAGCAGCGGTAACAACGCCGGAAGCCGCGGCAAATACCGGAATGTTTTCATGAAGACAATCATCGCCGGCGGAAATATCAACCGCGTTATACGAGTGCAGGCGGCCCTGGTTATGGCCCGTTGTAGGAAAAATAAAATAGCCGGTAAGAGAAGGGCCATAATAAGGCGCGGGCCGAGGCGCTGCTGGCTTTGATGGTTCGGGAGTGCTAGGTATTGTAATCGGATTTTGATTCTGCAAAATTGAATCCTGGCCGGTAATTAAGGGGTTTCTGTCATCGTAATACGGCCCTTCCTCTAAAATACCGCTTGAATCAGAGCTAGCGCTGGCGGCAAAAGCCAAAAGGGTCGACTGATAACCGACCGCCGGTGAACCTTCGTTCTGTTGCGCACTGTCTGGAGCGGATACGATTTCAATTATTTCGCCGCCAATGTTCTCCCCTCCGAGATAAACGAACCGATTTTTAAAACCGGCCGGGCTAGATGAATTAATGGCTAAAACAAGCGAGAAAACTAAAAACAACGAAACCCAAAGCGGGCTCTTTTCGGTCAAGACTCTTATTTTTCCCGCGAGAAATTGTAAAACAGGCGGGATTTGCCCAAAAAGAGTATAAATAAGCCAAAATTAAGGGTAATAAGCCTGAAGCTAAACAGCAAAATTCACCACTTAATGGTAGCAAAGCTCTTTTTGGCCAGTCAAGGTAGTTATCCCCATGTAGTTTATGCTATCATATGCTGGACATGGATCCCGTTAGAAATTTATGTTGTTAATCAAACACAAATTAAACGGACAACTTACATTATTTTTTGTAATTAAGAAAATTGAAAATAGATTTCTAACGGGATGGATATTTTTGACGATCTAAACGACAAGCAAATAGAAGCAATAAAAGTTTCCGCGGGGCCGGTTTTAATTTTGGCCGGCGCCGGAAGCGGCAAAACGAAAACTCTGACTCACAGAATAGCCTATCTTATTTCCCAAGGTATTAGACCGGAAAACATTTTGGCCGTCACTTTCACCAACAAAGCTGCCGAAGAAATGCGTAGCCGTGTTCAGAAATTGCTAACTACTAACTACAAACTACCAACAACTGACTTATTCATCGGGACTTTCCACAGTTTCGGAGTAAAAATCCTAAGGGAAGAAATTGAAAAACTGGGGTTTAAAAACAACTTCGTCATTTACGACGAAGACGATACCTTCGCGCTGGCAAAAGACATTAGAAGCGAGCTTAATTTTCCACAAGATAAACTGAAGGCCGGAATGCTTCTTAATATAGTTTCCAAATCTAAAAACGAACTGAAAGATCTTGAGGAAGTTTTAACCAACGAGGGCGAATTGTATAGAAACCGAATTTTGCAATTTGGCGAAATTTATAAACAGCGGATGTCCGCCGCCAATGCCGTTGATTTTGATGATTTAATAGTTTTGCCGGTAAAAATTTTCCAAAAATTTCCGGAAATTTTAAAAAAATACCAGAACCGGTATCAATACATATTAGTTGACGAATATCAAGATACCAATCACGCTCAATATACTCTTGTAAATCTCTTAGCCGACAAATATAAGAATCTTTTTGCGATTGGCGACCCTGACCAGGCTATTTACGGATGGCGGCAAGCCGATTTCAGGAACATTTTGAATTTTGAACACGATTATTCAAACGCCAAAATAATAAAACTGGAGCAAAATTACCGTTCAACCCAAAATATTTTGTCCGCCGCCTCCCAAATTATTTCAAAAAATGTTGAGCGCAAGGAAAAAACGCTTTGGACCAAAAATCCGCCAGGCGCGCCTATTGAAGTGACCGAAACGGCTAACGAGCGAGAAGAGGCTGAGTTTATTATTAACAAGGTGTTGGATTTAAACAAAAATCTTAACATTGGTCTGGATAATGCCGTAGTAATGTACCGAACCAATGCCCAATCGAGAACGCTTGAAGAGGCCTGCCTTTACGCCGGCCTGCCTTATCGGGTTATCGGCGCCGTAAAGTTTTTCCAGAGAAAAGAAATTAAAGACATTGTAGCGTTTTTGCGCTTGATTCAAAACTCTGATGATGAAATAAGTTTAAAAAGAGTGGTGGGCATTATGGGTAAGAGGGCTTATGCTAACTTTGAAATCGAATTTGAAAAATTAAAAAAAACGGCGAAAACATTGTCGCCGGCTGAATTAATTAAAGCCGTAATTAAAAAAACTAGTTATTACGATTACTTGTCTTCTAAATTTTCGGGAACGGGGCCCGACGGAGAACCGGAATCCGAATCAAGGATAAAAAACGTCAGGGAACTAATCGGTCTGTCTTTCAAATACGATAAAACCGAACCAGTTTTGGCACTTTCCGAATTCTTGGCAGAAGCAGCATTGATGACAGAAAATCCCCCACCCTTGGGGAATGCGCTTCGCGCTTCAGAAAAAAATATTCCCCAAGGGTGGGGGAGTGAAAAATTAAATTTAATGACGCTTCATTCGGCAAAAGGATTGGAATTTGACGCGGTTTTCATAGCTGGCGCCGAAGAAGGATTGATGCCCCATTCGCGCTCGGCATTTTCTTTGGGAGAGCTTGAGGAAGAGCGCCGCCTTTGCTATGTCGGGCTTACACGAGCCAAAAAGTACTTATGGCTTTCGTTTGCAAAACAACGCTCTCTTTGGGGAGAAAGAAACGAAACCATGCCATCTAGGTTCATAATGGAACTGCCGCCGAGCTTGGTTAATTTTAGGTCGTTAAGTGACGGCTATAATCTTCCCGAAATTAATTTAGAGTAATTATTGATTCTCGGAATCAATAGCAGATTCATCAGCAGAAACTTCATCAATAGAGTGGTCGCGAATTGTTTCTACCTGAATTCGAAGATTCTCTTTGCGACCAAAAATTTGTTTTAATGGGTCATCAATCCTGTCCCAAGCCTTATCACGATACTCGCTTTTAATCTGTTCCGCGCGTTTCGAATCGTTGGTTTCGTAGGCCTCGCGAAGTTCCTTGATGTAACGCATACTGTCTTGAGGATCGGTATCGAGAATAACATAGCGAATTATCTCGCCTTGTTGCACCAAGGCATGAGTGAGCAGCGGAATTCCCCAGTAGTGAGCTTCTTCAACTTTTTCTTGCGAGGTGTGATAATCGGGACGAAGCAATACAAGATGGTTTGGCTCGCCCGAAGAGCCGTGTTTTGGCCTCGATTCCGTAACGGTATCCAATATGCGCCTTCGAGACGGCTCGGGGATGCGAGTCGCGTGAGGCTCTTTTTCATAATGTTTCGCGATTAAACGCGCGACCTCGCCTTCTTCAGAATCTTCAGGAAAATCTTTTTGGACTAATTCTACGACATGCTTGATTTCCTCACTTTCCATCCCTTTAACTTGGAGACGGGCAATAGCGGCGGACAATGTTTCAAAAATATTCGCCTCGTCCTTAAAGTGAATGTTTTTCGGCTCATCAGCCATTGTTTCCGCGCGTCTTGATTCGCGGCGATGGCTTCCATAATGGGCAAGTATGCCGAGAAAGTATTCTTTTTTTATGGGTAATTCGGTGACGGCGGTATCAAAAATGATTTCTTGGGTTATCATGTCGGCATCCTCTTTAGTAGGCGCCTCGGCTAAAGATTTAATGAGAAGCTCGTAGGCATATACTTGAGAACTGGGGTGCCTTCCGCCTACCCCGAGCGCCGCGCCGCCTAACGCGTCCGCAAATTCTTTGGCCGTCATTTTGTTTTCGATATACGAGTTATAGGCATCTTCAATGAAACCGTATTCTTTCACGAGTCTAGCCCGTTCGGATTCGTAACGGGTGTCGCCGTAGAATCCCTCTTTGGCTTCTTTTAGATTTCTGACAGATTCTGGTTTCATAGATGAAATAATTTAAAATTACTATTACATTATCATTGCAATTTTGGAAAATCAAGGCGGCTCACGAAAATCCCACCGCAACTGCGGGGGATTTTCGTTTATTTGGGGCCAAAGTTTTTTTTATTAATTATGACTTTGGGATTTTAACCCCACCAAAATTTACTATTTCTCAACTATTGATTCTCGGAATCAATAGTAAACTTTGGTGGGAAGGCGAGAGTCTCGGACAACCGTTTTCACGATGTCCAGAGTTCTCGCCTCAGTGGTCAGCCAGCGAGTCCGATGGCCCTCGCCTGACTCCAGGTCATGTTGACCATGTTGACAGAGTAGTCGACACCACCGAACTTCTGGTGCAGGTTCGATAGAGCCTCTTCGAGGTCTTTGACCTCGTAGGGCTCATCGGTCCCGATCCTGACCTCGATGGCGTCATCGCCGACGGCCGAGTCCCTGATGACAAAGGCAACCGAAGCCACCTTCTTGCCACCAGAAACCAGCAGATACTGCTCTGACACGACGCTGTTATACGGAAACCTCGTCACACGCACGAGCACCAGCTGATCCATGGCTTCTCCTCATTTGCCGCGCGTTCCGCGCGGCGGTATGTATTTTACAATTTCTGTCTCAAAGAACTTTTAGGCCTCCCCGCCAAAATTTTCAAATCCCTTTAAAAACTTTGGTAGGGTGGGGCACTCGAGATGAGCGCCCCGAAAAGAGTTAGAGCAAGGACAAGAAGACCTACCTCTTGGTCTTCTTGTCGGCCTCGGCGGCTTTCGCCGTCAAGGCCTCCTGGCGCGACTGGTACACCACGCCTCCTACGACATGGTACTTGGTCATCGCTGGCTCACCTCCCTCTTTCTCCCGGATTTTGTTATTAATGTGGGGGAAGATTAATCTCCCCGCTAAAGCCCATGGCTGGCTTTGCCTCGCCGAAGCCCCGCCGAGGCGGGACGAAGACGGGCTTTCTTTTAAAAAAAACATGGGCTTTAGTGGAGAGGCGAGGGGGCGGCCGCGCCACTCTCGAGGTGATCGCCGGCATCCGTGCCGGTCGGTCCTCTTGCGCCTACCTCAAACCCCCTCGCCAGAGATGTGCGGGTATGCCTCCTTCATCGGGTTTGGCCTCACACGGGGGTCCGCCCCATGATCTATTGGCCGTTTCGCCCCGCAACTGCGGGGCTGTGCTCCGCCGAGCACCCGATTTCTCCGTCACCATGCCGCACGCATGGCGGGAGTTTCCCAGGTAGTGTCTGTAACAATGATCGCCGGCGGGCGGTCACTATCACAGACCGCTATCGCCGCGACCTTAATCGCCGAGCGACCCTGGGATTCCGCCCTCGCACGGGGACGGAAGGAGGCCCTCTTACAGAGGATTGTGAGAACAAGGGACACTGAAGGGATATAAACTTAATTAAATGATTGGAACGGAGGAGGTACAATTGCAATATGCTATTTATTACCTCGCATCCACTTGTTCCTTGCCCGCCGTAGCCTTGGCGAAGGCAGGCGCTGGCTAAAATCCCTTATTCACACGATCCTCTGTGAGAGATTTAAATTACTTAACAAGAACTATTATAATTACATTATATACCATAATTAAAATCTTGTCAAGTCCTGCCAACAACTTTTTGCTATAAGAACAAAAATATGGCTCATTTAAGCCATAATCCTATAACTATATTTTGTTATTTTTTATTAACTATTCTAAAAATCAACTCTGAAACTATCATTATAAATAAATCTGACACATTACAAGCCGAACGGTTCTAAAGTGGTAAAATTTGACAGATTTCTAACGATGGAGTATAATTGAAACAATCAAATTCTCTACTATAGGTAGTAGGGAGTGAGAGATGCTCTTCGAACAAACACGGCAAAAACCAAAATATTTTCTGCGCCTCGTGGCGCATTGCAGAGAAGGCCACTAGAGACCGCTCAAAAAAAGGGCTCTTTGCCTTCTTTTTTTATTTAAGAAACTTCCACAAAGCCTCAAAAAAAACTTTCATAGTCAGAGAAATAGCAGAATCATCAACGATTACGCCGATTGGTTTTTTCTTAGTATTAATAAAAGCGATTTTTTCCCCATAGATAATAATCTCGGTTTCAAATTCATCGGACCAAAATTTATACTCCGCTTTACCCAACTTTTTTGGGAAAACACCGTTTTTTTGAGCGCAATAAATAGATTTTGAAGGGATATTATAAAGTTTTTTAAGCTTCTTATCTTGAAGTTTCTTTTCTGAACTCGGAGCCTGCGCGACATCAAGGGGCAAAAGCTGATATAAAAACTTAGTTTTCGTTTTTAAAATGTCCTCACGAAGGGAATCAATGCCTTCTTTGCCTTCAAAAAGACGAATTTTAGGATGTTTACCGCGGGATTCGTATAACTTATTTAAATCCGGCAAAATGTTTTTTAAGCCCGAAAAACTTTCTTTAATTCTGCGGTCTTCAATTTCAAATAAATTTTTCAGCCGTTCCGGCGGCTCAATCGCAAAATATGTTTTTTTACCTTTAATGAAGGTGCTGACAAGCCCTTTCCTTTTCAACTCCTCCAAAACTATGTAAGTTGTGGCGCGGTTAATGCCGCTGTGAACAGTAATTTCCGCCGCCGGCGCTTGGCCCAATTTTAAAATCGCAACATAAACTTTTGCTTCTTTATTAGAAAGACCCAACTTTTTGATTTCTGATTCAATATTTGCCATACTATATCGTAATTATATCACAATTTCACTTATTACGCAATTTTTGTCAAAAATTATTAACAAAACATGGACCTAACGAATAAATCAGTAATAAAAAATTTGTTAAAGAAGTATAACGCCAGACCGGAAAAATACCTTGGCCAGCATTTCATTTTATCAAAAAAAACTCTCACTTCAATAATCGCGGCCGCGGAAATTAAAAAAGCTGACACGATTATTGAAGTCGGCCCGGGATTGGGGACATTAACCCAAGAACTTGCCAAGACCGACACTAATGTTATTGCCATAGAGAAAGACATCCAAATGATTGAAATTCTAAAAGAAACTGTGACGGCAAATCACAAAAACATCAAAGTCATCAAAGCCGATGCCCGCCAAATATGGCGAGGCTCGCCAGAGGCGGCCCGCCAATTATCGATGTCGGACATCGATAGTTTTGTGGATAAGATGGGGATAAGCGATGGGAAGTATCCATATAAAATTGTGGCGAATTTACCATATAATGCAGCGACTTTTCTAATCCGCCAGTGGTTAGAATCAAATAATCCGCCAAAAATGATGGTTTTAATGATCCAAAAAGAAGTGGCGCGACGCATTGTAGCCAAACCTCCCGACTCAAACCTTCTTGGTATAAGTGTTCAGTTTTACGCCAACGCGGAAATTGTTGACTACGTAAAAAAAGAATCGTTTTGGCCCAAACCAAAAGTTGACGCGGCGATAATTAAAATTGTCCCAAAAAATCTGCAGATAACTCTACAATCGCAAGAAAAACAGAGTTTTTTTAGAATTGTAAAAGCGGGGTTTTCGAGCCCGAGAAAGCAATTAGCCGGAAATCTCTCAAAAAAACTAAGTATTCCTAAGGAAAAAATTATTTCGATATTTAAAGATTTGGGTATTCCGGAGAAAGCAAGGGCGGAAAATTTAGATCTAAAACACTGGCAAAATCTCACCTCTGAATTAAACAAAAAACGACCCGTTTCAGGCCGTCAGTAGGCATATTTGCTGTGATATGGAATCTTTTCAAGATATTCCCGAAGATGCCCAACCTCGTGGTTTATACAGGGATAATCGCCCATCCGGAAAATAATGCTCGGCGTAAGAAAAAAACAGCGAACATCCGATTGTTTAGCTTGAACGGTTATTTTAATACCGCCAAAATAACGATAAGAGTATTGATCCGGGCCTGGCATTACATTGAAAAATGTTACAACATTCATCCAGTGTTTCATTGGGACATTGATTATTACGACGGTGTTGGGATTTGCCCTGAAGGTATTTAAGAATTTTTCAAACTCTATCCAATCTCCGCTGGGCGCGCTTATTTCCAAAAAATGGAAACCATTAGCTTTCGCCCATTTAATATTTTTGTAATCCGCCAAAGAACAGCCGTAAAGGAAAAAAACAAAGAATATTATTATTATGCTCAGCCAAACAACTTTACGCATTGCTCACCGTCTTTTCTTCTATTTTATAGAAGGACCATGATAATGCTATTTTAACACAATAGAAGAACCATAACAATGCTGTTTCAACACAAGCAATTTTTAGATAAACCGACTTATCCACAATTAAACATATTGTGATACGTTTTTGTGGTATAATTTTAGCGTGTTAATTACGATGACAAAAACAAAAATTATAGTCATCTGCATTATTTTGATTTTATCCGTAATCGCCGGCTTGCTTATCAAGATATCTTTAAAAGAGCCGCAATCAAAATCTGAACAAGCGTTTGCGCCGCCAAAGTCATCTGTTAAATTATCAGAACTCCCATCTCTTTCAGAAAAATTAGTCACATCAAAAGAAGCTGCATTCAAACCCCTAAACATCCCTGTACTGCCAATCCCTAGACCAGATCTTGAAACTATTTCTAAAGAAAAATCCTTATCAAGCACAACGATGGTATTTTTTGAGAATATCAATAAAGCCGCTAAAAACGTAGAAAAATCACTGATGCCGAATAACATACCGTCCCAAAACAACGCAACTATAACTTCGGACGGAATTATCCTTTCGCTCACAAAGGAACAATTTGATTTTCTATACCCCGATTATTTTATTGCCGACTTAATTGATGCCCAAAATTCCTTTGTTAAAGAGCAGGACTCCAGTTACGAACCCATACTAAAAATTGAAACTGATTCCCAAGTTAGATTTATTGAAGAGAAAATCGTGGCCACTTTACTTATAGCCGACATGATAACCAGAGAAAGAGCGGAGCAATTGGTAACTACTATCCGCTTCACTCTCCCCCGGCTTCAAATTACAGGTTTACAAAATCAATACTCTTATGAATCAATGCCATTTTCAAAATTTTTTGAAACTGCTTTAGAGAGAAAAACGGAACTTCCGGAGACAGCGCCAAAGAGACAACTTTGGACCGGTTTTATAGGGCAAATGGCAAATTCGTTTACTAACAAAGCCCAAGCCGCTTGCGGCGAGTGTGAATCTCGACCGGAATGCTACCAAGATTATCCTGATACTCCGGGAAAAGAAGGATCCTCACTGATTTATCCTTCTTGTTACTGCACCGGCTGTCTTACTTCACTTGGATGCCTTTCCGCAAATGAAGGAGATGCGGCGATTTATGACCAACAAACCGGAATTTGCGGCATCGGTCAGGGACAGCAGTGAAGACGGGTTTAAAAACATTTACACACTACCTTTAAACAAACAATGATTAAAAAACATTTTATAACTATATTTATAGTATCGGCTGGAATTATTTTCGGAGCACTTTTATTTGTTCCGGCTTCAAAAACTTTTTACGTAAAAAACAGCGCACCGCGCCTTCAGGTAGCCAGTATCCATCAAAAGCTGTATCAAGCCGAAGATAGGGTCGGCGATATTTCCAACAATATTATTCCGGAAATAAAAATCCCGGAGAATTTAACCGAAAATTTCGCCGGGCTTTTAGCCAAATCAATTATTGATAAAAATAATAAGCCGAAAGATGCCAATTCGCCGGCCGAGCCGGGGCTTGATGTGCCGGACCCGAGTAAAATTGCCGAGGAATTTATAAAAAACGGTTTGGCGAAAGCTAATGAAAATATTTTGAACATTAAACCGCCGGAAATTAAAACATCGCCGGTAAACAGCAAAGAAGCAATTGAAATTTACCTAGCAGAGACCCAAAAAATATTAAAAGACGCCTTAAAAGGCGAACCGCTTTTATCAATTTTAGAAGAAATAAACAAAAACAATGGCCAAGGCCTTGAAAAACTTTTGCCCGTAATAAGCGCCCATGAAGCGGCGGCTAATCAAATTGAAGAAAATCCGGCGCCGAGCAATATAAAAGATTTAATTACGGAGGAAGTTCGCATGTTAAGAATTACGGCCAACATTTTAAGAGCGCTTACCAATGTTGAAACCGACCCCATAGCGACTATTGTTGCCGCAAAACAGTTTGGCGCGGTAATTGACAGTTGGGAAGAGCTTCAGAAAAAATTCAATGTTTTTGTTGATAAACTAAATAAAACCTAATCCCCATAATGAAATTTTTTAATAAAAAAATAGTCGTTTCAGTTTTTTTGTTTTTAATCGTGTTTTCAACCGCGCCAAACGCTGCTTTTGCCGCCGTGCCGACTTTTGAAACAAATCCGAAGTTGCTATCCGATGAGTCAATTACGTCTATATTCCAAACAGCCACAAACCTTGAACAGATTTTCGAATGGGCGTTTAAAATAGCGGCCGAGGCCTTAAAGCGACAACTGCTTAATATGATTGTTGACCAGATAGTCACTTGGATCCAAGGGGGAGGAGAACCAAAATTTATCACCGATTGGCCGGGGTTCTTTCGGGACGCCGTTGACCAGGCGGGTGGAAGATTCTTACAGCAATTGGGGCTTGGATTGTTTTGTTCGCCATTCAACCTGACATTACGCGCTGCATTTATACCAATACCGCAATTTTCCGACCGCAGCGCCTGCACCTTAAGCCAGGTAGGAGTTAATCTTGATAACTTTTTAAAAGATTTCAGCAAAGGCGGCTGGGTGGCTTGGAACGAAATGGTGTTAAAACCCCAAAATAACATCTATGGAGCCTATCTCATGGCTTGGGATCAATATACCGTAGAAAGATCGGCGGCCCAAAAAGCGGCAGAATCGGAAGCCCAGGCCGGCCAGGGTTTTCTTAGCGTAAAAAAATGCATAAGACAGCACGAAGAAATAATAGGAGAAGAAAATGGACAACCGATTACTACCACTGTTTGTGACCAGTATCAGGTGATTACTCCGGGAGCGGTTGTTGGCGACATTGCCGCAAAAGCCGTTGGTTCAGACATTGACTATATAGTAAACGCTCAAGATTTTGCCGCTTATGTTTCGGCCATCACTAATGCGATATTAAATAGAATGTTTGCTGAAGGAGTGGGCCTTTTGCATGCCAGCTTATCCGGAAGAAGCGGTACCACTGGCGGCACTGCCCAACAACAGTGCGCTTCATTTCTTGGCACGCCGGCCTACGCCGAATGTCTAAGCGCGGTTCAAGCCGGAATAAATGTACGGGAATTTCAGAAAAATTATCTTATAAGATACATTGACCTTGACCTCGTATACCAAAATCAGCTTTTGGGCGCCAAACAGGCGACACTGACAATTTTAAACCAATCGCTCAGCATTTTGCGCCAGCTTGAAACCTGCCAAGGATTTCCCAGCCCCGACACAGCCAGAGTTCAGAGCGACATTAGCACTGTCACCGGCCAAATAGCGGATATTCAATCCGACATTATCGCTCTTCAACTTTTGCAGCAACAGATTAGAAATCTTACCGATTTAAGCAGAATTGCTTCAATCTACGCCGAAGTGGTTGGAATGTTTAGTCCTGGAGTTACCCAGAGTTTAGCTTTAGCGGCTCAACAGGAAACCAATCAGAAACAGATAATTTTAAGGAATTATCAGAATCTATTGAATGCCTGCTTGGAGTCAAGAATAATACCGCCGCCGCCACCCGGCGAGTAATTCGTAGTTTATGAAAAAATTTCTAACAAAAAACAAAAAAATTGTCTGTTTGATGATTGCCAGCATTGTTATCTTTTCTTTACCATTTCCCGCCTCGGCCGTTTGGTACAATCCGACCTCTTGGTTAGGCAGCCTTGTCACTCTTAGCGCGGATGCTTTACTTTTTGTTTCAAGCGTTATCAGCGCCATGATAGGAATAGTTTTTGGCGTCATAATTTATCTCGAAGCCCAAATAATAGATTATCTGCTTAATCCAACAAATTTTCCCATGACTAACGCGCCAATTGTGACTCTCGGGTGGGGTATTACTCGCGACTTGGCCAACATGTTTTTCATTCTCATTCTCCTTATTATCGCGTTCGCGACGGTTTTAAGAATCCAATCCTACGCTTTAAAACAACTTTTGTGGAAAGTGGTCGTGGCCGCGCTCCTCATTAACTTCAGCTTGGTCATCGCCGGTTTTGTCATTGATTTTACTAATGTTATCACTACATTTTTCTTACGCCAAATTATAGGCAATAACGGAGTATTTACATTTACCGGCAAATTAATGTCTGCAATGCAAATTCTTAATTTTTACAACCCCTCTCCACCAGAAGGAATAATTAGCGGAGCGACTCAATTCGGTGCTGCCGCTATAGCCGCTTTCGCGGGCATTGTTTTAACTTTAATCGCACTCATTGTAACTACATTTGTTTTCGGCGCGGCAATGATATTTTTAATAGTTAGAATCATTAACATTTGGATTTTATTGATTTTCGCGCCCATTGTCTGGACGCTTTGGATTCTGCCGGCTACAAGCGGCCAATTTTCAAAATGGTGGCATTCTTTTTTGCAGTGGGCTTTTTTCGCGCCGATTTTCGTTTTTATGATGTATCTTTCACTTTCCATTTTTGACGCCACTGGCAAATTAAAAGAGCATATCGGCCCGGTAGCGCTCCCGGCTAACTGGAATAAAGCGGAGGCCGGTCTTACAACAGCCGCGATGCCAGCGGCAATTTTCCAGTTTGCCTTAGCAATTGGTTTAATGTTCGGTTCTTTAATCGTAGCCCAAAAATTCGGCACTTACGGCGCCGCCGCCAGCCAGAAGATGCTTGAAGGGTGGGGTAATAGCGCTAAAGGATTAGCCGCAAGGGAACTTAGAAAGAGAGGGGCGGGCTGGACCCAGCCGCTACCCGAAGGCGCTCCACCACCAACTGGTGTAAGAGGCATCATAAGAAGAGCTGGCGCAGGACTAGGCAGAGCCGCGGTGGCTGTGCCCGGTGCTAGAGGAGCATACTTGAATTTGCAGGCAAAAAATAAAAAAGATTATGAAGACGCACAAAATAAATACAAAGACGTTGATCCGGCAGTATTACAACAAATGTCGCAATCAACATTAATAGATTCAAGGGGAAAACTTGCGATTAAGCATTTACTTATGAGCAAAGGAAAGTTAAAACCGCAAGCGCCGGAACTTATGAAAATGCTTGACCAATCAAGACAATACGGCAAAGAAGGAGAAATGTTAAAATTGGTTTCTGAAAAAATGAATAAAGATTTAACCGCCGCTAATGGCTATGGTAATGCTGAAAGAACAGAACTGCTGCAAAGAGCAAAAAAGTATGGTAATGAAAAAGATTATCTTAAATTCTTCCCGAACCTTGCTCCAGCAATAGGTAAGACAATTCAAGAAGCCGTTAAGGGAATAGAAAAAGCATCAGATATCTACGTTGATCAGATGACCGCCGATGTTGTAAGAGAATTAAGCATGCCTCAGCTCAAAGATATAGGCAAGAGCGGTTCCGATGCACAGAGAAGAGCTACAAAAATAGCCGTCATTCAAGATTACAGAGGCCTTAGTCTAAGCGATAGGCAAAGCATCAGAATCGTATCTTTTGAAAAGAATCTTCAAAAACGAGAAGAGCTTAGAAAAACCTTACCGGAAAACTTAAGAAAAATGTCCTACCAGCGAGAAATTACTACAACGCCCGCATGGGAACAAAACATTTAATTTCAATATATGCCAGAATTAACTCGAGAAGAAAAAATAAAATTATTTGAAAAGTTGCCGAAAGAACTTCAGGATTTGATGGAATCCGAAAATACCGGCGCGTTTTTATTGTATTTGGGAGAAAAATATAATTTAGATGAAGATAAAATTTCTTTACTTTCTAAAATCGTTGGCAACGTTATTTTAAAAATTACGCCGATAACAAGTTTAGCCCAAGAAATTGTAAATAAAGTAATTCCCGACTCTCAAATAGCAATGGCGATTTCCCAAGAATTAAACAGCGGGCTTCTAACGCCTGTCTTAATGCAAGCCCCAACAGCGCCGCCAGCTATAACGGCAACACCAAGACCTGTTTTACCAACTGCCCCCGCACTCCAACCCATTCCATCTCCTGCTGTCCCTTCAGCAAAAATTGTTTCGCCCGCCGTGCCGAAAATTGACCAATATCGCGAACCAACAACAGCGGGGCCGGAAATTATTGACTTGAGAAAAGCCCCGCCATCGCCACTCCACAGCTTTCCTCGACCTTCCGAAGCCTTGCGCGAAGGAGGTAGCGAAGGAGAGCTACCGCCCGGGTTGCCTGTAGCCGCCGCGCCAATTCTACTTGAAGCAGATCCTCATTTACCCGAAAAAATTTCACCTGCGCCGCCTGTCCAAATACCAAGTACCAAATACCAAATACCGTTAACCGACACTTACCGTGAATCCATTCCACCGGCAACCGCGCCTGCCGCTCCGTTGATGCCGGCAACAAATGCAGAGCCCAAAGAACCGCCTGTGGCAGGTAAAGTCGAACCACCTGTGGTGAGTAAAGTCGAACCACCACCTCAATATATCATTAGGCCGCCCGGCTTACCGCCAATCCCGACGCCTCAGGTCGGGACTCCGACTTCGCCACAGGCGAACGTCGGAGCCGATAGTTATCGTGATGTTTTAGATTTAAGAAAAGACAAGGGAGAATTTTAAATCTTAGAAATTTATGACTCAATACCAGGTCCCACAATTTGTAGATATAGAAGACAGGATCATCGGGCCGCTTACGCTTAAGCAATTTTTATATCTTGCTTTTGGCGGCGCCATTCTTTTTGTTACTTGGTTTATTTTCAAATTTTTCATCTGGATAATCATTGCCATTCCCGTGATCGCTGCCGCTTTGGCTTTTGCTTTTATAAAAATAAACGACCGGCCGTTTGTTTATTTTGCAATCGCCGCAGTATCGTATTTTATGAAACCAAGACTATATATTTTCAAGACTGCATCAAAAAAACCGGAACCTGTAATTTTGCCCGAAAAAACACCGGAATCCTCCTCCGCCCCGCAAAGCGGGGCTTCGGCGGACGAGAAAGTAACCAGATCAAAATTAAAAGAACTGGCGCTTAGTTTGGATACGGGCGCGCAGCGCCTTTAACAATCATGCCGGAAACGCAAAAAACAATTAAAGGGCCCGCAACACAGGAGTTTTTAGCCGTGGATGAAATCCGAGAAGATGTCGTTATTTTAAAAAACGGCGGGCTTCGGGCGGTTTTGATGACCGGTTCAAGAAACCTGGAGCTTGAATCAATCGATACTCAAAATGCCATCATCAAAAACTACGCCGATTTTCTAAATTCTTTTGACTGGCCGATTCAAATAATAATCCATTCAAGAAAACTGGATATTAATCCCTATTTAAAATTACTTGAAGAAAAGTTAAAAACTCAAGAAAACGAGCTTCTAAAAATTCAGACAGCCGAATACATCGATTTTATAAGAAGTTTTGTTTCTCTTTCCGATGTGATGATTAAGAGGTTTTACATTTCCGTGGCCTTTGACCCAATTGAGTCAAAAACTGAAGGACCGCTTGAAAAACTTGCCTCCATGATCGGCAAAGCGTCAAAAAAAGCCGCGCTTTCAGAAGAGATGTTCAAAGAATACAGAAGTCAAATGCTTCAACGGGTTGAACACACGGTCTTGACATTAGCCCACATCGGCATTAAGGCATCGCAGTTAAAGACAGACGAACTCATTGAACTGTTTTACAATCTTTATAATCCGGAAGATTTAGAGAAGAAAGACATTCAACTAACCGACAACTTGTAACAAAATAAGCAACCAAAATGGCATTGTCTTTTTTCGGAAAAAAATCCGCCCAAAACGAGACCTCGCCCCTTCGGGGCGGGGAAGGAATTCAGGGCGTTGTTACGCCGGAACAGGCCTATCAAAAAGGGCTGGCGTCTTTGCACGATATCTTGGCACCATCGGCTCTAGAGGTTAATACTAATTACTTGCGCCTTGGTAAAAAGTTCGTTCAGAACTTTTTCATATTCAACTACCCTCGTTTTCTCAACACTAATTGGTTTGCTTCGGTTATTAACTTGGACAAAACAATGGACATAAGTTTTTTTATACATCCGGTTGATACGGGAATTGCCCTAAAAAATCTAAGAAAAAAAGTGGCGCAAGTTGAATCGGAACTTTCAATACGCGATGATAAAGGGCTGGTACGCGACCCAATGCTTGAAACTGCTTACAACGATCTTGAAGATTTGAGAGATAAACTTCAGCAATCAAGAGAAAAACTTTTCAAGTTCGGGCTTTACATAACCGCTTATGCCGATTCGCTTGAAGAAATGGAAAAAGTTGAAAACGCGATTCGCTCAATTTTAGACGCCAAACTGGTTTACAGTAAGCCGGCTATTTATCAACAGCTTAAAGGCTTTAACTCCACCCTGCCTCTTTCAAATGATGAACTCCAAATAAATACAACCATGAACTCGGGGTCGATATCCGCGACCTTTCCTTTTGTTTCTTCGGATTTAACTTCTGACAACGGCATACTTTACGGCCTAAACCGCCACAATAATTCGCTTATTCTTTTCGACAGATTTTCCTTGGAAAACGCCAATACCGTTGTTTTCGGCAAATCGGGCGGCGGAAAATCTTATGCTTCAAAATTGGAAATTCTAAGGTCTTTAATGCTTGGAGCAGACATTATTGTTTTTGATCCCGAAAGTGAATACCAGTTTCTCGCGGAAACTATCGGCGGCGCTTTTTTTAAAATTTCATTAACTTCTCAAAATCATTTAAATCCTTTTGACCTGCCAAAACCGCAAGAAGGTGAAAATCCGGCGGACATTTTAAGATCAAACATTATTAATCTTGTCGGCCTTATAAGAATAATGCTGGGCGGCTTGAGCCCCGAAGAAGACGCCATAATCGATTCTGCTATAACCCAGACTTATGCCAGCCGCGACATCACTCCCGCAACCACAGACTTTTCAAAAAATATCATGCCCACAATGACAGACCTTAAAACGATTTTGGACAGCATGACCGGCGCCGAATCACTTTCAAGACGGCTGGAAAAATACGTTACCGGTTCTTACGCCGGCTTTATTAACAACCCGAGCAACATTGAAATAAAAAGTAAATTTGTGGTTTTCAGCATCCGCGACATGGAAGAAGAACTGCGGCCGATAGCAATGTATATGATGCTTCACTTTATCTGGAATATTGTCCGCTCGGAACTTAAGAAGAGAATCCTTATGGTTGACGAGGCTTGGTGGCTTTTAAAATCAGAGGACGGCGCTTCTTTTATGTTTGGAATTGCCAAGCGCGCCAGAAAATACTTTTTGGGAGTGACCACCATTACCCAGGACGTATCCGATTTCTTAAGCAGTTCTTATGGAAAACCAATTTTAACCAATTCTTCTTTGCAGTTTCTTTTTAAGCAGTCGCCGGCAAACATTGACGTTCTCCAAAAAACTTTTAACTTGACCGATGAGGAAAAATTCTTATTGCTTGAGTCGGAGGTCGGCGAGGGCCTGTTTTTTGCCGGATCAAAACACGTGGCCATTAAAGTAATCGCTTCCTATACCGAAGACCAGATTATCACTTCCGACCCGGCTCAGCTCCTGCAAATAGAGGCCGCAAAAAAAGAATTGGAGCGTGCCGAAACAATAACACCGTAAATTAGAGATTAGATATTAGGATTTAGAAATTATATAATGTATATATGGCACTAGCGGAAAAATTAGAAAAAAGAGAAGCTTCTTTAAAAGAAAAACTAACCAAAAAATCCCAGGAAGCCGAAAGAAGCAAAACAGTGAAAATTGATTCAATGGAATGGCTCATATTATTTATGGGCGCCGGCTACATTGATCTGCTTTTTGTAATTTTAACCGTTATAGGATTAATACCAGTAGTGGGACAGGTTATTTATGCCATTGCAGATCCGGCCATGAACATTATCGCTACGGGCATATTTTGGTTTTACTTGCAGTATAAAGGACTCGGAGGTTATTGGTGGCTGGCCTTTGGAGGCGGCGTGGCGAATCTGATCCCTGTCGTTAATTGGATTGGCTGGATAATGGCGGTTTTAATTCTTTACTTCTTAATCAAGGCGGAAAAAATTCCTTTGGCCGGTGAAGCGATTGAAAAAGCCGCCAAAGCAGCGTCAAAAGTTCCGATTAAATAAATAATGAAACACGCAACAAACAACATGCAACATAAAACATATAATTTAAAGCAATCGATTATGGCCGTATTTTTATTGTTTGTTTCATGTTTCATGTTTCGTGTTTCATGGGCATCGGCGCAATTTGAATTGCCAACAATAGGAAGCATTAAACCGGCTATTTCCTTGAGCTCCGACCCGTTAACACCTCTGCCTAATTCAACAATTACCATCGCCGCAAACCTTTCGGGAGTAACCGGCAGCGGAAGTTCAAACTACACATGGTTTTTAAATGGCGTGAGGCAAACCGAGCATTCCGGATTAAATAAGAGCAAATTTACTTTCAAAGCTAGCGCCATCGGCATTGTCTATAGAATAAATGTCAATGTTACAATGCCAGGCGGCGGAGTTCTTTCAGATGCTGCGGTTTTTACCGTCAGCGACGTTGACCTAAGCTGGAATGCATCCAGCGAAGCGCCGGCCGGCTATCGCGGTAAGACTCTTCCAACCAAAAAGTCGGCAGTTTTGATATCGGCCCTGCCAACCATATACCAACCGGGAACGAAAGCCTTGATAAGTTCCGGCGGTTTAGTCTTTAACTGGTTTATAAATGGTAAACTCCAAGCCGACAAGTCGGGAATCGGGCGATCTGACCTAAATTTTTATGTTGGCAGTTTCTCCGGAGGCAGCGAAGAAATCCGCTTAGAAGTAAAAACGGGAGATAGCACCGTTTCTCTAAACAAATTCGTTACCGTCCCAATAATGCGGCCTCAAACTTTTATATATGTTGCCGATAATAAAACGTCCTTGCCTTACGGCAAAGCGTTGAGAGATTTTTTTATAGAGTCAGCCACAGTTAAAGCAATCGACTTCGTGGCAGAAAATTATTTTTTCAACTTTCCTAAAAACCGGTTAAAATGGAGTTGGCTGGTTGACAGTAGAGAAATAATGGGAGGAGGGGATAAGCCGTGGTCTGCTGTTTTAAATGTTCCGGAGAACATCGCCCGACCATTTTCTTTTCAAGTCAGGGCAGTTGCCCAAAATCCGCAGGAAGACTTGGAAATAGCCGAATCAACGGCAAACTTGAAAGTAAGATAGGATGACGAATCATAAAACGCATAACCTGAAACATGAACAACAAAACCCACAACCTAAAGTTACCTGCCACGGCTGTATTTTTATTATTTGTTTTATTTTTTGCGCTTTACACTTCACCGGTTTTGGCCCAATACCGGCTTGAGACCGGGCTTCCCGGCGTACCCGGCGGGAAGTTACCGGCAGGAACCGAACTCCCTTCTTATCTTAGATACCTTTTTATCTTTGGGTTGGGGTTTATTACTGTTTTGGCTCTTAGCGTAATGATGTTTGGTGGCATCCAATACATTCTGGCGGCTGGAAACGCGGCTAAAACGGAAGAAGCTAAAGCTTGGATTCAACAAGCGCTCTTCGGCCTTGGCCTGCTTTTGGTTTCTTATCTCCTTCTAAGAACCATTAATCCAGATTTGGTTAATTTGAGAAACCCTAATCTCGCCCCAACCCAACTTCAAAGTTCACCATAAATATGTCCAAAAAAACTCTCTATATAATTTTAATAGTCATTGGCAGCCTCATTTTAATTGGAGGTTTAATTTGGTACTTTCTATTAAGGCAAACGGAAACATTGCCGCCGGGAACGGACTTTACGGTAAACGGCCAGCCCGTCACCGGCGAAAGCAAGCTCAAAGCCATAAGCAACGGCCCGGCTGTTGCCGCTAAGTTGAGTGGTGAAATGCTTTTGTTTTATGATTTTTCCGGCCAGCTGTGGCAGTTGCCAATCGGAACAACTGCGCCGGTCGCCGCCCCGCAGGCGACCATTGGCAATCCGGCAGATGTTGTCTGGTCGCCAGACCTTAAAAACATAGTTAAATCAGGAATTTGGCAAGCCGATATTAAATACGTTTTTTCCGACTTCACCAAAAAGACCTTGATTAATTTAAAAAGCGGGATTAAATCGCTCTCGTTTTCGCCCGACGGAGGAAAAATAACTTATTATGTTTTTGAAAACCTTAAAAGCAACAGTTTATTTACTAGCGACCCTGATGGTAAAAATCAAAGAGCGCTACTGGTCTCTCTAAAGTTGCGAGACATAGTTTTAGCATGGCCTAAAATCAACCAAATAAGCCTGACCTCAAAACCAAGTGGTTTGATTCCAGGCGGAGTCTGGACCATTGACACTAGAAATCTCGTGTTTGCCAAAATTATTGGAGATTTTAACGGTTTGGAAATATTGTGGGCGCCAGACGGAAATAGTTTCGTTTATTCTTTTACCGACCAAAACGGGCGAAATCCCCAGTTGGCGGTACACAGCAAAAAAGGCGAGGAAAAAAACCTAAGCGGCATTTCAACTGTAATTGACAAATGCGCTTGGGCAAGTGATTCGATAAATGTGTTTTGCGCAGTACCGGAAAACTGGCCGGAAGGAATGGTTTTGCCTGACGATTACTATAAGAGAGTTGATTTAACAGTTGATAACATTTGGAAAATTAACACCGAAACCGAAGAAAAAAGGTTGCTGGCTTCGGGTCTGGGAGACATTAAAAACCTCATAATCGATAAGAATGAAGACAATATGTTCTTCATTCTAAGAAACGACCAGGTTTTATATGAATTAAACTTTTAGTTAATGTATTTAATCACAACCCGCCTTTCTTCACCTTCTCCGGCACTCTCCGTTTTTATATCCGGATGTGCAGAGAGTTCGATGTGAATGATTCTTCTGTCATAAGCCGTCATTGGCTCTAAAACCACTTCACGCTTGTAAAACCTGGCTTTATGAGCAGCTTTTTTAGCCAGCTCTTTAAGCGATCCGTCTCTTAAACTCCGGTAATTATTTACATCAAGGTGAAAGAACGGCGCTCCGTTTAACTTCTTTTTCAATATAAGCCGTAAAACCGTTTCAAACACACTAATGTTGCGTCCCCGCTCGCCTATATACGAACTTGGATCATCGGTCAAAAAGCAAATGTTAAGCGATTCTTCACTTCCGGTTTCAATGATTTTTATCTCAAAATTTGAAGCCCCCGTTTTTGCGAAAAACTCATTTGTTACATCTTTAATTTTTTCCAAGTTTTCGGTCATTTTTTTGAATGGTATATTGCTGAAGTAAAGTCATAAGGGTAACAACAACCCAATAAAGAGGCAGAGCAGAGGGCAGATTCCAGAAAATTATTACGCTCAAAATAGG
This sequence comes from Parcubacteria group bacterium, assembly GCA_016186325.1. Lineage (NCBI taxonomy): Bacteria > Parcubacteria group bacterium. The sequence goes on from JACPLW010000002.1 coordinate 79,013, forward strand.
CCCAAAATAAAGCATCTGTTGAGACATCATTCTGCTGAAATCCGCGGTTCCAGCAGACTTGGCGAAGGACGGCATGATCATTTTTGTCTGAAAGTACTGCAATGCTCCAGCTATGATTGCTAATAACACGTTTCGCTTTGTTAAATCAAATATTCCGAGAAAGATCGGGCGGATTTCTTCGGGCGCTCTAATGAAAGAGTACAGTAAGTCTTGGTCTATTCCCGTGCCGTTTAAAAACACTCTCCATAAGGCAATTATGATGGGAATTTGTATTAATAGCGGCAAAAAACCGCTAAGAGGATTAATTTTGTTTTCCGAATAAAGAGCCATCAGCGCTCTAGCTTTTGCCTCTTTGTCGTTTTTGAACTTTTTATTGACTTCCTCTATCTTGGGTTTCAGTTTTTCTAAAGCTTTTTGGCTCCTGATGCCCTTACCGGTAAGAGGCCAGAGCGCCAACCGAATTAAAACCGTTAAAGCAACAATAGAAAGACCAAAATCATGATTGGGAATGATATTGTATAAAAAAACTAAAGCATTAAATAACGGCTGATAGAATGTTAAGTTAAAAAGATAGGATATCATTTTTTGTGAGTAATTCTCTTAAATTATCTTTAATGCTCCTGTAATCTTTGTTTTTAGCGGGCTCTCTCGGCCATATGATAATATCATATCCTGGTTTTACCTTTTTAAACAAAAAAAGCGCTGCCGCTCTTAGCTGCCTTTTAATTTGGTTCCTTTTTGACGCTTTTTTATAAAACTTGGTGCTGACAATAAAACCGAACCTGCTGAAATTTTTGTAATTTTTCACGAATTTCATCTTTACAAGGCCATTCTCACAAGTTTTTCCTTTAGTAAAAGCGTTTTTGAAGTCGCCGGTTGCCGTTAGGCGGTTAATTCTAGGAAGCATATGCTTGCATTTGCAAATGATAATAAAGTTAAACAGTTAGCTTATAACGGCCTTTTCGCCTTCTCCTCGAAATGACCGCGCCTCCGCCTTTACTACCCGCCCTTTTTAAAAATCCGTGCTTGCGTTGTCTTTTTATTTTTTTTGGATTATAGGTTTTACTCATCCCGTTAGAAATTTAATTCTAAATAATAATTTTCACTATATCTTAAAACTATAAACAATATATCCTGTTAAATAACTAGTATAGATTTCTAACAGGACTCATACTTTTATATTTTTATAACACGAAAATTGATATTGCGTCAAACATTTAAATTAATTTATACTTTTCAACAGAGTACTCACAGGTTATTAACTTTTTTACGAATGAAAGTTTTCTTAAAACCCTTTTACTTAATGATATACTGGAAATGTAGAATTTATAATCAACATGGATTTCAATGAATTGTGGAAAGCGGTTCTAGGAGATATAGAACTGCAAATTTCAAAAGCAAATTTTAAAACTTGGCTACAAAATACCGCTATTGTAGATAAAAAAGACGGTGTTGTTACTATTGCCGTACCTAATGGCTTTACTAAAGAATGGTTGGAAAACAAGTACAATAAGTCTATCCTAAGGTCTTTGAGAAACATTCAGTCGGACATTAAAGAAGTAACTTATCAAATCAGCCAAAAACAAACAAAAAACATTGACAATAATCAGAAGCTCTCTAAAGAGGAGGGTGCAATTTCAAAAAAACAGCTCGATTTTGTCGAACTTAACGCGGATACAGAGACAAATTTAAATCCCCGATATGCCTTTGAAAATTTCATTGTAGGCCCATCGAATGAGCTGGCTCATGCCGCCGCTATTGCTGTAACTAAAAATTTAGGGAAAAAATACAATCCACTCTTTATTTACGGAGGAGTGGGCCTGGGTAAAACCCATTTAATTCAATCAATAGGCCAAGCCGTTAAAAAAGAGCACCCAAATAAGAAGGTGAAATATGTCACTTCCGAAAGGTTCACTTCAGAAGTGGTTTCTACTTTAAGATCCGGAGCATTAAGATCAAACGATATTGATAACTTTAAAAAAAGATGGCGCGAAATCGATTTGTTAATAATTGATGACATCCAGTTTTTAGCCGGTAAAGAAAGAACTCAAGAAGAATTCTTCCATATTTTTAACGCTCTCTACGATGTCGGAAAGCAAATAGTACTTTCGTCAGACCGGCCGCCAAAATCAATCCAAAACATGGAAGAGAGGTTGAGATCTCGCTTTGAAGGAGGCATGCTTGCCGACATATCATATCCCGACCTCGAAACCAGAATCGCTATTCTAAAAACCAAGGCTCATGAGAAAGGATTTCAAGCTTCGGACGAAGCTTATGAATTTATAGCTTCTAACATAAAAAAGAATGTAAGAGAACTTGAAGGAGCTTTAAACCGGCTAATAATAAATCGCCGCGACGACCAAAAGGAATTAACAATAGTGGAAGTAAAGAAAAGTTTAAATTCAATTATAAATACCCCTAAAAAAATCACTACATTAAAAAACATTATTAAGGCCGTCGCGGAATTTTACGATATTAGTGAAAAAGACCTTTTAGAACGCTCCAGAAAAAAAGAAATAGTCAAACCTAGACAAATAATAATGTACCTTTTAAGAGAAGAATTAAAAAGTTCTTTCCCTTTTATCGGGATGAAAATTGGAGGACGGGATCATACTACTGCCATTCATGCGTGTGAAAAAATAAAAAAAGAACTCGATTCTAATCCGACTTTATGTGATGAAATTAATGTAATAAGAGAAAAACTTTACCTTGTTTAAAATTTTGTGGAAAAACTGGTTACAAACCAATAAATAACTGTGGGTTAATAAGTGATTAAAAAGTTTATAAATTTAATTTTTAATTTAATACTAAAAACTAGAAACAGAGTATTACCAAGTTATTCACAAAATTATTAACATGATAATAAGAGAAAAAGGGCTTAAATAACAAATAAATAAAACTTATACACTTAAAAATCACTGTTTAATAATAATAAGTTATAAAAAATAAATAATAGTTAATGATAATATAAAAATGATTGTCACTTGTTTAAGAGAAAATTTAAAAGAAAGTTTGGATAATGCTTTAAGAATTATTAAATATAATTCTACTTTACCGATATTAAATAATATTTTAATTACTACTGACAAAGGAAGATTAAGAATCTCTTCAACTGATTTGGAAATAGGTTTTTCTTCTTTAATATCTTCAAAAATTGAAAAAGATGGCAGTATAACAGTGCCGGCCCAATTATTAAGCCAATTTGTTAATAATTTACCAAATAAACAAATAACTCTTGAGGAAAAAAATTTAAAACTACACTTGAATTGCGATAATATTAAAGCGTCTATAAATGGCCTAAATGCCGGTGATTTTCCAATTATTCCAAAATTGAAAAGTTCTTCGGTTTTGAATATAAACTCAAAAATTCTTAAAGACGCTTTATCAAGCGTAATTAATTCATCTGCTTTGTCTGATAGCCGTCCGGAAATCTCAAGTATTTATATAAGGATTGAGCCGGATCAAATTAAGTTTATCGCTACAGATAGTTTCCGTTTGGCGCATAAAACTTTATTTCTGTCGGAAGAAATGAAAAAAAAGGTGAAAATAGACATTTCTAGATTACAGAACATTATTTTACCTTTACGAACCGCAAGTGAAGTAGTGAGAATATTAGGAGATAATGATAGCGATGTTGAAATTATAATTGATCAGAATCAAATTAAATTTTCTTTTAATGACACATTTCTCGTTTCACGATTGGTTGAAGGAAGTTACCCTGATTATGAAGCTATTATTCCAAAATCGTTTGAAACTAAATGTTATTTTTCAAAGAAAGACTTGGAAGAAGTTGTAAAACTGGCTGGATGTTTTTCTACCCGCCTTAATGATATGATTTTAAAAACAAGTTCCAGTAAATCATATCTTGAGGTTTCTTCAAACCATGCCGAGTTCGGAAATCATGAAGCGAGAATAAACTCGGAAGTTGAGGGTAAGGATGTTAATATTGTTTTCAACTGGCGTTATGTTTTAGATGGTTTAAAAAACATGAGCGAAGATGATATTATTTTTGAATTTAATGGCGATCAAAAGCCGGCAATGATTAAGCCTGTAAAAGAAACGGATTTTTTTTACATTTTAATGCCGATAAAAAACTCATAAATCAGCAGAGCTGTTGTCGTAATCCTTTGGAAGTTGGTTATAAATGCTAGCGTAGTTGTTTTTCAGCCAATTTTGCAAAGAGTTTTCCCAGTTTTTATATTGAGAATCGTTTTCTATATTAGGATACGTGTTGCCTTGCGGGTCGTTTTTATTCACCCAGTACAAAATTTCATGGATTTCGGTAAAACTTCTTTCTTCAATTAAGTTGGCCGGAGTTTTTTCAGTTGCCAAAAGCCCGCTGGTTTTATTCACTTTCAGTTTTGTTGATATTTGGTATTGGCCATTTAAGATCGGTTTTTCTGTGATAATAGGATTAGGCTTTGTAAAACTTTCCATTGGCGTGTCTTTTAATGCTTGAACCATAAATTCATTCCATATAGGCCCGGCAGCCATAACACCCGCGCCGCCTTTTTCAATCGGAGTATTATTATTGTTGCCGGCCCAAACTCCGACTGCGAGCGATGGTGTGTATCCTACAATCCAAGCGTCTCTTGCTTTTGTTTCTTCCGTGGGATCTTGAGTAGTGCCGGTTTTTGCCGCTACCTTTCGCTCACCGAGCGACAGCGGGCTGTACAACCCGAACATCGGTGCCCGGGCGTTATTATCAGAAAGAATATCGTTAATCGTTCTCGCAACCTGTTCATTCATAACTTTTTGGCCATCATTTTTATATTCTTCGAGTATCCGGCCATTCCCGTCTTCAACCTTGATAATCCCTGTTGGGTTGTGCTTTACGCCTTCTTGACTGAAAACCCCAAAAGCCGAAACCATTTCCAAGAGCTTGACTTCTGCACTCCCTAAGACCAGAGAGAGGCCGTAGCGAGAGCGGTCTTTCAGAGTGGTTATTCCCATGCTTTCCGCGGTACTTATTGAGTCATTCATGCCGGCAAGATAAAGAACTTTAACGGAGGGGAGATTTAAGGAATTGGATAGAGCCTGTTTTAAAGTGACCGGCCCCCTGAATCTACCGTCATAATTTTTCGGGTGATAACAGGTTTGCTGATCAATGCCAGGTTCTGCGATTCCATTCCATGAACACAACGGGTTAAACTCGGTGGGAACATCCCAAATCACCGTATCCGGCGTAAAACCATTATTAATGGCCGTAGCGTAAACAAAAGGCTTGAAAGATGATCCCGGCTGGCGCAAACTTGTTGCTAGATTGACGTTTGGTTCGAATTGGCAGCTTTTTCCCGGCTCGCAATTTTTTGGTTCCGGCTCTCCCCAGTAGTTTTTTGATCCGACCATTGCAAGAATCTGGCCGGTTTTTGGATCAATGGCTACTAGGGCGGCGTTTTTGGTGTTGTAAACTTCATTGCGCTTGGCGCCTTCTTCGACTGCTTTTTCGGCGATTTCTTGAAAACTAAGGTTCAGAGTGGTGGTTACCTTCAGACCCCCTTTTTCCACGAAGTCTTCGCCGTACTTGTCATTCAAGTATTCTCTTATGAACATTACAAAATGCGGAGCGACAATACTGGTTTTTTGGGCAACAAAGTTAACGGTCGTCTTTTTTGCTTTTTCGAAATCTTCATCGGAAACGTGTTTCAAATCTTGCATCCGGCTTAAAATGTAGTTTGCCCGCGACTTCAGTTCGTTGGCATGTGTTCCATATGGCGAATAATAAGATGGAGCTTTGGGAAGGGCGGTTAAGTAAGCGGCCTCCGCCAAGTTGAGTTCTTTGGCCGGTTTATTAAAGTAAGTCAATGAAGCAGCTTCAATACCATAAGCGTTTGAACCATAAGGAATTTGATTCAAATAAAAATCAAGTATTTCATTTTTAGAATATTTTCTTTCCAATGCTACCGCTAAAATGATTTCCTTTATTTTTCGACTGAAGGTGCGCTCGGAAGTAAGGTAAGTGTTTTTGATAAGTTGTTGAGTAATGCTCGAACCGCCTTCGGTTATTTTATTGCCTTTTATGTCGGCGAGCACCGCTCGAAAAATGCCGCGAAAATTGATGCCTGAATGCTTGTAAAAATCAGTGTCTTCGGCCGCTATGGTGGCATCTTTTACAATTTGCGGAATTTGATCAAAAGGAATGACGGTACGCTTCTCTTCTCCGTGAATCTCATAAAGAAGAACCTTATTTTCGTGATCGTATATTTTAGTTGATTGAACAATTCTTCTATTCTGCCAAGCATTGGGATCGGGAAGAAAGCGGCTGTAATAGAAAAAAACTGAAATAAACAAAACAATCGCTACGAAAAGCGAGATGATGCTCCAAAAGACAATGTGAGAGAGTATTTTTCGCTTACCCATTTATTTTAATATTTATACAACACAAACCTCAAAAAATCAACCTCGATTTAGCCTTACCTCATATTTATGTATAAGTATGGGGTTCACAAATTAGCCATCATCTGATATGTTAAATTGATATGGCAGTAATTAATAAAAAAGAAAAAATCAAAACCCTCTTAACAAGAGCTGTTTCCAACGTTCTGGTCTCAGAACATTTGGAAAAAAGACTGATTTTGAGCGAAAAATTAAGAATAAAATTTGGCATAGACCCCACTGCTCCGGACATTCATTTAGGACATACCGTGCCCCTTATTAAATTAAAGCAATTTCAGGAACTAGGACACCAAGCCGTTTTGATAATAGGCGATTTTACAGCTAGAATTGGCGACCCCTCCGGTCGCGATGAGGCAAGAAAAGCGCTGTCTGTTGCCGAGGTGAAAAGAAACATGAAAAATTATCTTATCCAGGCCGGGAAAATAATAGACATTGAAAAAACAGAAATTCATTATAACAGCGAATGGTTTTCTAAAATGAAAGCGGTAAATTTTTATGAATTAGCCGGTAAGGTGACGGTTCAGCAGATTCTAAAAAGGGAAGACTTTAGGAAAAGAATTGAAAACGACAGAGATATTACCGCTAACGAAATGATGTATCCAATTTTTCAGGGTTACGATTCTGTCATGATAAGGGCTGACGTTGAAATAGGCGGCGAGGATCAATTAGTAAACCTTTTAATGGGCAGAAGAATTCAGCGCGCTTACGGAATGCCGGAGCAGGATGTCTTAGCAACGTGGCTTATTGAAGGTACAGACGGCGAAAGGAAAATGAGTAAAAGTTTCGGTAATTACATCGCCATATCCGAAAAGCCGGACAATATGTTTGGAAAAATAATGTCTATTCCTGACTCGCTGATCATTAGATATTTTAAGGCCTTGACTCAAATTGCTGATGATAAAATAAATAAAATTGAATCGGACATGGAAGCTAAAAAGTTAAATCCCAAAGATTCAAAAACTCGATTGGCTTACGAAATTGTCAGAATTTATCATGGAGAAGAAAGGGCAAAAGAAGCGGAGTCTGAATTCGATCGAATATTCAAAAAACGGGAAATACCAGGGCAGGTTTCAGAAATGGTTTTAGATAAGAGCACTTATAACATTATTGATTTACTCGTGAAATTAAGTTTAGTGCCGTCTAAAAGCCAGGCACGCCGTTTAGTTTTAGAGCATGCGGTAAAAATAGGCGGGAAAACTATTAACGACCCGAAAGCTAGTATTAATATTACCTTAGATTTAGTGGTCCAGGTGGGAAAGAGGCATTTTAAGAGGGTCAAAGTAAAATAATAAAAGACGCGGATTAAAACAAATCTCGCCCTGCAGTTGCGGGGCGAGATTTGTTTTACAATTCCTCGGCATCGGGTTCTTCGGATTCATCAAGCTCTTCGAGCTCGTCAAAACCAGTCTCTTTTACTCCAGGGTTTTTTGACTTTTCCTCGTCTTCGCCCAGCTCTTTAACCAATCCATCTTCGAGTTCCGTGTCTAAGTCAGCATCTTCACTTTGACTGTATGGATGTTTTTTGTCCATATTAAGATAATTTATTTTATTAATTTTAAGGCTAATTTTTTAGTTTAGGATTAGTATAGCAAGCGGCAAGGGCGATGGCAATAGCGTCGGCGGCATCATCGGGTTTTGGTATTTTTTCAAGTTTTAAGATGTTTGCGACCATTTTTTGAACTTGGCGTTTTTCAGCCTTTCCGTATCCGGTAACGGCGGTTTTTACCTCAAGAGGAGTGAATTCGCAAACATTAAGATTTAAAGAATTTGCGCAATTGATGATTACGCCGCGCGCTTCGGAAACCGAGAGTGCTGTTTTAACATTTTTGGTAAAAAAAAGCTTTTCAATTGCCAAAGTTTGAGGATTATATCTTGAAATCAATTCAGAAATTAATTCGGAAATCGTTTTCAACCGTTCTATTTGGCTGTGATTTTTTAATTCTAAACAGCCGTATGTTATCAGTTCAGCCTCGCTGTTGCTTTTCTTTATTACAGAGTAGCCGATTCGCGCCGTTCCAGGGTCAATTCCCAGTATTATCATAGATTTCGTTTACATCTTGTTGTTCGTCTAAAGCTTCATAAAGCGCCGATAGTTCTTTTTTAACATCTTCGTTTTCTATTTTTACAGGCGCGTTAGGAATCCAATCAGCTCCTTCTCGCCTAAACATCCACTGGAGAGAACCAATTTCGGCAAACTTGGCATTGTGTTCCGAGAGTATTTTCTTGATTTCTCCTAGAGTGCGATTTTTGTTGTCGGTTATCGCCGTAATCAAAATTGCCACTCCGCCGGGGCCGAAAGCACCGTAGGTTACTTCAGTAAGCTCTGCGCCGGCGATCTCTCCAGTACCTCTTTTGACGGCTCTTTCAATGTTTTCTTTTGGCAGATTGACTTCTCGAGCCTTTTCAATCACAGCTCTAAGCGACGGGTTTTTGTCGGGATCGCCGCCTTTTCTGGCGGCAATGGTAATAAGAGAGGAAATTTTAGAAAAAACCTTGGATTTTTTAGCATCCGTCAGCGCTTTCTTATGTTTAATTGTAGACCACTTAGAGTGTCCGCTCATGATATTAATTATTCTCAGTAAGTTTAATTGTTGTGTCAATGTTTGACATATTAATAAATAAGAGCTACTAGTTAGACAATTCTTGATTCCGATAGTTCTTAATGGAGAAAAAAACATGAAGCCAATCCTGCAATTTCTAAAGATAAATATACTTCTGTTTTTAATATTGAATGCGTTGAGTTATATTGTAGCGGCGACGTTTTCGGGATCGTTTTTTATTCCCCTACAAAATTTCTTCTTCCCTTACATTTTCTGCGTATTCGGATTTGTACCAGTATCCTTGTTCGGGCTTATCTTTGGATATTTATGGCTCTACTTCTGTTTTTGGGCAGATGGAGAAATAACAGATGAGATGGGAGCAGCGTTTTTTGAATTTTTTATTTTTGTAGTATCAGTAGTTTCTACGATCGCGGTATTTAGATACTCTGACGGGCTCAGTATCGTTTGGTTCTTGCGTGATATCTGGATTGGGTTTTTTTTGGCCTCACTCATAAACGCCGAAAAAGGCGAGAGATATTATAAGAGTATAAGTTAAAATTAAATCTGTAATCAGCATTACTTACCACGAATGCTGATTTTTTTACTTTCAATTATTATAATAAATTAGGATTTTCCGGCGGAAGCCGGAGTCCTAAATGTTCGTAAGCGAATTTGGTTGCGATGCGGCCGCGGGAGGTTCTCTGTAAAAATCCTATTTGTAAAAGATATGGTTCGTAAATGTCTTCAATGGTATCAAGCTCTTCGGAAGTGGCGGCCGCGAGTGCCTGAAGGCCGACCGGCCCACCGTTAAATTTTTTAATAATTGCATCAATTAAACGCCGATCGGTTGATTCAAGCCCTATTGCATCAACTTCCATTAAGTGAAGCGCTTTTTTGGCGATTTCCTCGTTGACTATCCCATCTCCTTCCACTTCGGCATAATCGCGCACTCTTTTTAAAAGCCGATTAGCCACCCGCGGGGTAAATCTTGATGACTGGGCAATTAATTTTAAAGCTTCGGGTTCGGCTTGAAGATTCATAAGGTTGGCCGATCTTTTTAAAATATTTTGAATATCTTCAATCCCGTAAAAATCTAATCTAAAGGTGGCGCCGAAGCGGGAGCGCAGGGGATTTGATAATAATCCGGCGCGGGTAGTGGCCGCGATAAGTGAAAATGCCGGTAAGTCCAATTGAAGAGTTCTGGCCGACGGTCCTTTGCCGATGATAATGTGGAGCATCCGGTTTTCCATTGCCGGATAAAGAATTTCTTCAACCGTTTTGTTCAAGCGGTGAGCTTCGTCAATAAACAAAATGTCGCCGGAATTAAGGTTGGTCAAAATTGAAGCCAGATCCCCAACTTTTTCAATAGCCGGACCGGAGGTAATTTTAATATTGGCGCTCATTTCCCTCGCTATAATGTAGGCCAAAGTGGTTTTTCCCAAGCCGGCCGGCCCATACAAAAGCAGGTGATCTATGGATTCAGACCGTTTTTTTGCCGCTTCAATCAGGATTTTTAAACCCGTTTTAACCTTCTCTTGGCCGATGTATTCGCTCCAATCGCGAGGCCTTAACGACTGGTCTAAAGTGCGGTCTTCGGGCTTTAGTTTTTGACTTGTAGTACTGTTAAGTTCCATTTGATCCCGTTAGAAATCTAATTTAATTATATTAAATTTGCATTTTTATAAACTCATGAGTTGATTATCCGCCTCGCTTTGACTAAACATAAATTTCTAACGGGATTGACAATCTCACTTAATTTAAGTATAATATAAAAATATGGCATCAGTTGTTCCTAATAACCTCGAGGCAATAAAGACTCTATTTTAAACCATAAGGTCTTTCTGGGGGCTTTTCCATGTCGGGTGATCTGGTTCCGATTGGATCATTGCACAACTTAGTCCTATCCCTTCAAGCTGGCTTGAAGGACCATTGCCTCGAGATTATTAGGCGCAAGTCTACTCCGATTATTTATGAGATTTTTCAAAAATCGCCCAAGATCCTGGCTGCTTCTTCAACCGTGGTAATACCGCGGATTATTTTTATTACCGCGTCCTGCACCATGGTAACCATTCCGGTTTTTTTGGCCACTTCTTTCAGTTGCGATTCGGTTGGCGAATTTAATATTAATTTTTCAACATCGCCTGTAACTTCAAAAAGCTCCATAACGGCTACGCGGCCAAGGTACCCGCCATGGCACTCCTTGCACCCTTTTGCTTCCGGAATCAAAACCTTATTGTTTACTTCTATACTGCCTACTCTTGACGGCAAATCCTTCAAGATCTCACCGAATTTTGAAAGTTCGTCTTTGGTAATAGGTCGTTTCTCGGCGCATTTAGGACAGATTCGGCGCAATAAACGCTGGGCCATTAATAAGTTTACGGCCGGAGCGATAATGGGCGGTTTAACGCCTAAATCAATCAGTCGCGGGATAGCGCCGATGGCGTCATTAGTGTGAATCGTTGAAAAAACCAAGTGGCCGGTTAGCGCGGCGTGCATCGCGATTTCGGCAGTTTCAAAGTCTCTTATTTCTCCAACCAGGATGACGTCAGGGTCCTGTCTGACAATTGAGCGCAGGCCGTTCTCAAAAGTGTAGCCTTTATCCGGTTCAACTTGCGTTTGAGAAATGCCTTCAATATGGTATTCAATCGGATCTTCTATAGTGATTATTTTAATGCCCGGCGAGAGAATTTCATTGATGAACGCGTAGAGAGTTGTGGTTTTCCCGGAACCGGTCGGACCGGTAGTGAGAATCATTCCGGTCGGAACGCTCAATTGTTTTTCAAGAACTTTTATATCGTCTTCTCTGATTCCGAGGTATTTCAAATCAAGCTTAACTGCGCTGGGGTCAAGGATTCTCATTACAATGTTTTCACCGTAAGCGCCCGGCAAAATTGAAGTTCTGATTTCTATCTCATCCCCGCCGCTTACAATCGTGAAGCGGCCGTCCTGGGCTTTTTCATGAATATTCAGTTTAAGCCCGGAGAGAAGTTTGATGCGGTTTAAAACAGGCGGGTAAACTGACGCCGGCATGAAGATAACATCTTCCAAAACGCCGTCGCGGCGAAATCTTAAGCGGACGGTATCTTTTTCCGGCTCAAAGTGGATGTCGGATGATTTAAGAATTAAAGCGCTAGCCAGTGCCGCTTCTACTATTTCTGTAGCTTTTGACTCAAAAAGTTTCTCGGCGATTTTTTTAAAACTCTCCAAATCAACAATTTCTTTCTGGTATCTCACAAGACCTTCTTTTGAAATTTCAACCTGTCCGGTTATTTCTTTGGCTTCGCGGAGCTCGGGGTAACGTGAAAGCGCTTTTTTAAAGCTAGTTTGCGAAATGACAAAAACTTTTACCTCATATCCTTCTTTTTGAAGCTCGGCAATGAGTGCTTGTGTTTCCTTGTCATTTGGATTTAAAACAGCAAGGTGAAGGATTTTGACCTTGCGGTTAATGACAGCCGCCTTGGCTTTTTCGGTTTTTTCTTTTTGTATTAATTTTAAGGAGTCTCCCTCAATTGGGATGAAAGACAAGTTAAGGTAGGGAAAATTGGTTTTTTCCGCAAGCTGTTTAGCGCGATCCTCTTCTTCCCCGCGATGGACTTTTTCTAAAAATTCTTCTTGTTTTTTTTCCTTGCTTAAAATCATCATGTTTTAATCCTAAAATCCGTATTCTGTTTTAATTCTCTAATTTTGAGCTTTAATTTACAAGTATTATTGTCCCCAAGCTTTTTATATTATAGATGAACATAACGCTGTTAAAATCTTCGGTCAAATAAAACTGTGGATAAGTTGAGCGCCATAAAGAATGCATTTTATAAGTGTTGCTTTAGCAGCACTTTTTTCTTTTCCGTTTATTTGCTACCATTTTCACATTAAAGTTATGATTGAAGCAATCTCCAAATCGGCAAACGAGACAAAAAAGATTGCGGTCTCGCTAGCGGAAAAGATAAAAAAGCGGCCGCTTTCAAAAGTAGCGCTTATTATTGCTTTGGAAGGCGATTTGGGCTCCGGTAAAACCACCTTTATCCAAGGGTTGGCTCAAGAACTGGGAGTTGAGGAAAACATTTTAAGCCCGACTTTCGTGATTCAAAAAGATTTTCCGCTTTCTTTAAAAAATTTTAAAAACCTTTATCACATTGACGCTTACCGGTTGAAGAATCCGCTGGAACTTCTGGAACTTGGATTTGAAGACTTAATCAAAAATCCGGAAAATCTCATTGTTATCGAATGGGCTGATAAAGTTAGAAAGATTTTGCCAGAAAACATTTTAAAAATAAAACTTGTTAATTTAAAAGGCAGTAAAAGAAAGATTCAAATTTTCAATTTCTAATTTTCAATTTTCAATCAATGATACAATTTAACAATTTTCAATTAATTCTTTATTGTTTGAAAATTAAATCATTGAAAATTCAATGAAAATTGCAAATTGAGAATTAAAAATTATTTATGAAACGTCTTATTTTAATAGATTCTCACGCTTTAATCCACCGCGCTTATCACGCCTTGCCGCCGCTTACTACCAAAAGCGGCGAATTGGTAAACGCGGTTTATGGCTTTACTTCAATTTTAATAAAAACCATTTCCGGTTTTAAACCGGACTATATTGTTGCCGCTTTTGACGCTCCCGGCGCCACTTTCAGGCATGAGGAATACAAAGAATATAAAGCGACTCGCGTTAAAGCGCCGGATGAGCTATACATCCAAATACCGCGCGTCAAAGAAATCTTAAACGCTTTCAAAATTCCAATTTTTGAAAAGTCTGGGTTTGAAGCCGACGATATTATCGGCACAATTTCCAAAAATTTAAGGGGAAAAAACGTCGAGGTTCTGATTTTAACCGGAGACATGGACAATTTTCAGCTTGTCGGAAAAAACGTTAAGGTTTTATATTCTCCTCCCAGCGCGGCCAAAGAGCAGATCGTTTATGATTCTAAAAAAGTTGAGGAACGTTTCGGCGGCCTTAAGCCGGAACAACTTATTGATTTTAAAGGTCTCAAGGGCGACCCCTCGGACAATATTCCGGGGGTCAAAGGTATCGGAGAAAAAACCGCGATTGCTTTGATTGATCGGTTTGAGAATATAGAAAATTTGTATAAAACTATTAAAAAAGGAAAAATTAAAGAAATTAGCGCCGCTGTTTTTGAGAAACTAAAGACCGGAAAAGAAGCCGCTTTTTTTTCAAAAAAACTAGCGACTATAAAACAAAACGTCCCGATAAAGTTCAACTTAAAAGAAAGCGAATTCGGTAAATTTGATAAAGAAAAACTCTTTAAATTATTGGGAGAGTTAGGATTTGTAAGTTTGGTAAATCGTATGGGCGGGGCTATGGCGGGCAAGCCCCGCGGAAGCGAAGCGACTTTGCGGGGCAGTCCCTCCTCCGCTAAAGCTATGGCGGGCAGGCAGGGGACTTTGGCGATGCCTCCAAGTGCCGATATCAAGGGCCAAATCGGTTATGATTTCAAATCTTTTATTAAAACTCCAAAAGGGAAAAAAATAGTTATCGGCGGCGGCGATTTTGACGTTATGATTGCCGCCTACATTCTTAATCCGGGCGAGCGCGATTATAGTTTAGAAAAATTGAGTTTGGGGGAATTTGGCGCGGTTTTACCGAAAACCGAAGCTGTTTTAAAACTGGCGCCAATTTTAAAAAACCGGCTGATTGAAACCGAAACCGAAAAAGTTTTTAAAGAAATTGAAATGCCTCTTATACCGGTTTTGGCGAAAATGGAAATCGCCGGAATAAAAATGGATGTTAAAAAGATAAATAAATTAGATGATTACCTCGGGAAAGAATTGAAAAAACTTGAAAATGAAATTTATAAGTTAGCCGGCGGAGAATTTAACATAAATTCGCCTCAGCAATTATCAGAAATTCTTTTTTTTAAATTGAAAATTCCTGGGGCTTTGGCCGGGGGTCGCATTAGAAAGACACCCGGCGGCGCGCTTTCAACCGGAGCGGCGGAACTGGAAAAACTAAGGTCGGGGCATAAAATCATTGATTTTATTTTAAAATATCGAGAGCTGGCAAAGTTAAAATCGACCTATACCGATACGCTGCCGAAATTAGTCGATAAAAACAAGCGGATTCACACCACTTTTAATCAAGCGGGGACGGCAAGCGGGCGGCTGTCAAGCCAGGACCCGAACTTGCAAAATATTCCGGCCCGCGGCGCTTGGGGCGATAAAGTGCGCAAAGCTTTTATTGCCGAAAAAGGATACAAATTTCTATCCGTTGATTATTCCCAGATTCATTTAAGAATTATCGCGGCGCTAGCTGATGATAAAAAGATGATTGAGGCGTTTAAAAACGGATTAGATATTCATAAATTTACCGCTTCCGAAATAAACAATGTGCCAATTGAGAAAGTTACCGGCGAGATGCGTTTTGCCGCTAAGGCGCTTAATTTTGGAATAATTTACGGTATGGGAGCCTTAAGCTTTGCCGAATCGGCCGGCGTCAGCCGCGAAAAAGCCAGAGAATTTATTACTGAATATTTGAAGGATTTTTCCGGCATCGCCCGTTATATGGAAATTCTAAAAAACAAAGCCAAAGAATTGGGATTTACCGAAACGCTTTTTGGCCGCCGGCGCTATCTTCCGGAAATTGATTCGCCAAACCCGATGCTTCGCGCTCAAGCCGAGCGGATAGCCGTTAATATGCCGATACAAGGCCTTGAAGCCGACATTATTAAAAAGGCGATGATTGAAATTGATAAATGGCTGCGCGGAAATGACAATATTAGAATGATTTTGCAAGTCCATGACGAACTACTGTTTGAAGTCAAAACGGGTTTTGTAAAAGAAGCGGCTAAAAAAATTGTAGAACTTATGGAAAGCGTAATAAAATTAAAAGTGCCGATTATCGCAGAAGCCAAGGTGGGTGATAATTGGGGGGAAATGGAACCATACAAAAAATATGCCGGAATTGCCCGAAGTACAAACAATCGTTGATGATTTAAATAAAAAAGTTAAAGGTTTAACCATAACCGATGTTTGGACCGATTGGCCCAAATATTTTAAGCGTTCAAGCGGGGGTTTTGACGGCTTTAAAAAAGAAATAAAAAATAAAAAAATAGAAAAAGTTTGGCGAGTCGGAAAAAACATTATTTTCGGTCTGTACGGCAATACGGATATGCTTATTCATCAGAAAATGACCGGGCATATTCTTATAGGTAAATGGAAATTTAAAGATAAAAATTGGCTTTCCCTCGAAAAGGGGCATTTAACAGAAAAAGTTAATGGCTATATTCACGCGATGTTTCATTTTTCCAATGGCAAAATGATGGCTCTTTCGGACTTGAGAAAATTTGCCAAGATTTTGCTTTTTAACGATAAAGATTTAAAAAGTTTGGAAGACGTAAAAAACATCGGGCCAGATCCGCTTCAGGCGGGTTTCGGGTTTAACCAATTTAAAAGTTTGATAACCAAAAAAAGAGGGCCTATAAAAAAAAGTTTAATGGATCAAAATATTGTTTCCGGTATTGGCAATATTTATGCCGATGAGATTTTATTTACATCCAAAATCCATCCTCTCAAAAAGATTGAGAAGTTAACCGATAAAGAATTAAAGACGATTTTTGAAGCGGCTAAAAAAATTCTTAAAAAAGCCGTTCGCTTTCGCGGTACTTCCACTTCTGACTTTCGCGACACTTCGGGAAAAAAGGGGCGTTACGGCGACGTGCTTCTTGTTTATCGGCGCGAAGGCGAAAAATGCCTTCGTGGCTGCGGGACGACAATTAAGCGAATTAAAATCGGCGGTCGCTCGGCTCATTTTTGCCAGAGTTGTCAAAAGTTATAATTTTAAACCATGGTTATCTTTCTTTACGGAGAGGATTCTTATAGGATTGCGCAGAAACTAAAAGAGTTGGTTTCCGCCTATAAAGCCAAAAATCCAAGCGGCTTGAATTTTATTTCCCTTGATTTTTTCGAAAATAGTCCCGATGACTTAATGAGAAATATAATTTCCAACTCTTTTATTCCGGAAAAAAAACTTATTGTTGTCAAAAACATTTTTTCCGCCAAAGGCGAGACATCGCCCCTTCAGGGCGGGAAGGCAGACTCCGCGCTTTTAACGGATTTTCTAAAAAATAGCGATATCATTTCAGACCAGAATACCATTTTAATCGCATTAAGTTTTGGAAAGTCCGATAGCAAAAACGAACTTTTCAAATATTTAACAAAAAAGCCAAATTTATCAGAGCGTTTTGAAAATTTAAAGCCCTATGAAACTAAAAATTGGGTGAGGAACTCTTTAAGGCGGTCGGGGATTGAGATTGCCGGCGAAGCGCTGGATTTTCTTGTTTTAAGTTGCGGATATGACTCTTGGCGGCTTGGCGGCGAAATTAAAAAACTGACGGATTATAAAAATAAAGGCGTTATTCTTAAATCCGAGATTGAAAAATTAGTCGCGACCTCCGCTAATTACAACGTTTTTGAATTGACCGACGCTTTGGCAAGCAAAAATAAAAAAAGGGCTCTTTTGGCGCTTCACAAGGCTCTTGATAATGGTGAAAAATCAAATGAATTATTGGGGCTTTTGGCCTGGCAAATAAGGAATCTTTTGCGTTTTAAATTAGGCTCCGGGGAATCTGCCGGAACAAAACTTCATCCATTTGTTTTAGGAAAGCTTAAAGAATCGGCAAAGCTTTTTTCTCTTGAAGAACTGAACCGAATTATGTTTGGGATAATAAGTCTTGATTTGGCTTTCAAAACCAGCGATGTCAATGAAAAAACCGCGCTTTCCATTTTGGTAGCGGAGTTATAGTACCTCAATAAAATGTGCCCATTACTCTTCTTCGCGCATTCGCCCCGCCAGCGCGGGGCTCATTGTCCGCCTCAGGCACTTTATTCACCCCGCAGTTGCGGGGTGAAACCATGCTAAAGTGCCTTCGGAAGCTTCAGAAAAGCAATGGGCACATTTTAATTAACCAAATTTATTTTTTATAAACAATTTTCTATTTGTTCTCAAAGCGGGTTATGAGTGCGAGCGGGCATGGTCTGTCGCCATAGGCGACAGGAGCGAGCGCGAATCCCTGAGCGAGCACGCTGAGCGAGCGAGGAAAGCGTGAGAATAAGTAGAAAATTGTTTAAAACAAAATTTACAATTTATTGACGATTTTGGTTAGACGGGATTTCATTCGACTGGCGGTGTTCTTTTTAAGAAGATTATTTTTTACTGACTTGTCCAGAGCCTTGTAAACTTTTGGCAAGAACTCGATCGCGCCCTTTTTAGCTTTGGCTGTTATTAGTTTTTTTAGCGCCGCAAGCTCGCCTTTAAGAAGGCGTGATTTATTTAGATTATTCTTTCGTTGCCTTTTGTTTTTTCTTAAGGCCTTTTTAGCCGCTTTTGTTATTGGCATGTTTTTAATAATTTTCAATTTCTAATTTTCAATTTTCAATCAATGATTTAATTTTTAATTTTCAAACGTTTGAAAACTGGGCTATTGAAAATTCAATGAAAATTGTAAATTGAGAATTGTAAATTGATTATATATACATATACGCTCTATTTCTAATTTTGGCAAGTTTCGGGTACACTTAAATTGAAAGAAAAATTATATGATCTCTTATCTTGAAGGGAAAATTTTAGAAAAAGATGGCAAGTTTTTCACGGTCAACGTAAATGGCGTTGGCTATAAGGTTTTTTCTCATGACGGCGTTCTCCTAAAAATCCCGGAAGCCGGACACGATGTTAAGATCTGGGCCCATCTTTATGTTCGGGAAGATGCCCTTGATTTGTATGGGTTTTTAGACAGAGAAGAATTGGAATTTTTTGAAACTTTAATTTCTATTTCCGGCATCGGACCAAAATCGGCGCTGGGAATTTTGGAAGTGGCGCCGGTTATGAGCTTGAAGCAAGCAATTGTTTCCGAAGACGAGACTTTCTTTACCAAAGTGTCAGGCGTGGGTAAAAAAACGGCCCAGCGCCTAATTTTGGAGCTTAAAAACAAACTATCCAAGACGGTGGCATCGGTGAAGGGCAGCGACTCGGAACAAATGGGTGAAGCGCTTGAGGCGTTAGTAAGCCTAGGTTATAATCAGCGGGATGCCAGAAGGTCGCTTCAAGAAATTCCGAGGGACATTACGGGCGTTGAGGCCAAAGTTAAAGCGGCGCTTAAACTTTTGGGTAAAAAATAATTATCAATCCCGACGTAAAAGTCGGGACTCCGACCGAAACTCCGACGGTACCGTCGGAGAATGCGTCGGAGTTAAAAAAAGCAAGGATAATAGTAGTATGAAAGACCATAATCACGATTTAATTCATCATTTGTCGGAAACAATTGATAGCATTTGGCGGTATGATGAATACATAAAAAACGCGCAAGGTTGCGAGCATTGTACAAACTTGTGGGCGAAGCTGAAAGAAACAGATCAGGAAGCTGAAAAGATGCTTTTGGAAGAAATAAAACGGCACAGCGATGAAAAAAGATTCGACTAGACAAAAACAACCCCGCAGCCCCGACGTTATAGTCGGGGCTCCGACCCCTTAAAGGCGTCGGAGCTGCGGGGTTGTTTTTTTTAATTTGTGCTCTATTCTTAAAATAGTTCGAACGCATTTTGCCGCCTGCGGTGGCGACGGCCAGCCCCCAAAAATTTGAGCGGCTTCGCCGCAATCTTTGACAATTTCAAGTTTTTGAATGATTTAAGTGTAAATCATTCCAGTAAATTTTTCAATGGAAAATGATTGAAAAATTTACTGCTTTGGCGGCAGATTCTTTAGCACTTTTACAAAATGAAAAGCCTCTCACAGGGATTCGTCTTTAGCGAATATGTAAGAGGCCGGGTTAATAGGAGGTGATGTTGAAGTTACGTCACCGCGTAGATTCGCTCGACCTCTTCGCCGAGCCATATGTTGATGACCAACTTGGACTTCTCGACGACTTCACGCAACTGCGGCATGAGTTCCGCCTCGAGTTCCTGCTCCAGTTCGCGTTGCTCATCCTCATCGCCTTCGGCGACCATGTCGAGCATCGGTTGGACGATAATCCTCTTGAGCACGTCGGCGTCCATGAACTTGTTCATCGCCTTCTTAGAGAGGGCGACGAACTGCTTCTTGGTGAGCATCCGCCGCGTGATCTCGTCGGTCGCGTTCTCGAGCGCGAGAAGTTCGGTCGGTAGGATGCCACGTTCGGCCGCGAGGTCGAGCACTGTCGTGACCCACCGCCAGTATTCCTCGTAGGGATTCTTGCGGGGCGGGACCATCGCATGCACCATCTCGAAGATGTTCTCGAACATCAACTTCTCGAGCATCTTGCGCTCCTCGGCTTCGAGTTCGACGCCCTCGGTCCTCGCGATCTCGTTGATCATTGAAGGGACGAATCGGACGAAATCCCGAGACGAAAGCAAAGGCGTTGTGCGCCGGTTCTGCTTGAGGCGACGAGCGAGCACGTCGGAGATCCAGTCCGCGAACTTGTTTTTGATCGCGATGGCCTCCGGCTTCTCCTCCTGGACCTCGTTGCCGAGTTCCTGTTGGAGGCGTACTTGAAACTTCATCTGCTTGCTTTGCTCCGCGTTGAAACGCGCGAGGAGCAACGACTTAAGTTCCGCCACGGTCATGGTTTTTTTCATCTAACTTTCCTCCTTTTTAAGGTTCAAATTTCCACTTATCTTAACATAATTACTTGCTTATATCAAGTCCACAAGATCGGGAATCACTAAACTAAAAAACAGAAATTCTCTAGAATTTCTGCAACAAATAGTGTGAAAAAATTTTCTTTTACTAATTCAAAACCGCCAATTGATTTTTTCGCCCAAAATTCCCTATGATTTGGTCGCCGAGCGAAGCGAGGCGAACCAAAACTCCTTGAAATTTCCTACGTGGTGCCGCGGGAGAGAGTCGAACTCTCATGAGGTTGCCCTCAATGGATTTTGAGTCCATCGTGTCTGCCATTCCACCACCGCGGCAATATTATGATACACTACCTTTTTTTAATCCCATTTTCAAGCATTTTTAGCTGTTTTAATAAAGTAAAGTGTGGTAAAATTTAACTAATGCGCATTGCGTGGAATAAAGGAGTAACTAAATATAAATCGAAACTCTGTGCTTGCGGTTGTGGTGAATTAGTTAAATTACATAAGTATCCTAAAATGATGGGAGCGGTTTCACATACTCAGTTAACCAGTTCGTTAAAGGGCACGAGAGAAAGGGGGTTGGAGGTTTTAATCCAGAGATTAATTCTCCGCGATTATGTCTTTGCGGTTGCGGTCAATATACTAATAAATGTGGTAGCAGATATCGTCGTTTTATAAAAGGACATGAAAATATCGGCAGAACTGCTTGGAATAAAGGAAAACCTTTTTCTGCGGAGGTTAGGTATAAAATGAGAAGGGCTCGATTAGGAATAGAACCGGCGAATAAAGTTTTTATTGATACCGACCAGTTACGTCGTCTTTACGTTAAAAATAAAAATAATGCCAGACAAGTAGCTCAAGAATTAGGTGTTTCGTATAACTCAGTTAAGAATAGACTTCAAAAATTGGGGTGGGCGCGCTCAACAAAAGAATCCTGTTCAAATCCAAAGTTTAAGGAACAGATGCGCCAAATAAGAATTAAAACCTTAATCTCAAAACCAGTATTAGAGTCGCCGAATAGGCTTGAACAGGCAGTTTATAATACATTAGATGAACTTGGCGTTTTTTACCAAAAACAAGTTCCTCTTTTCAATAAATTTGTAGTCGACATTCTATTTCCTCAAAATAATTTAGTCTTAGAAATATTCGGGAGATATTAGCATGAATTACCGGTAAACAGGAAAAAGGATTTTTCAAAAAAGAAATATCTGCTTAAATGTGGTTATAAAGTCGATGAAGTTTGGGACGATGAAATTAAAAAAGTTGGAATTGCGCGGGCTCTTCAGTCGGTTTTAAATAAATATAGTCTATGGCCAAAGCAATAACAATTTGTAACGCCAAAGGCGGAGTCGGAAAGAGTACTACCGCCGTTAATCTTGGCGCCTATCTCGCAGCTTTGGGAAAATATGTTTTACTTGTTGATTTAGACCCTCAAGCCAATGCTACGGTCGGCCTGGGAGTAGATTGGCGCAAGCTTGAAAAACACATTTACCATTCGCTTATTGATTTTGAGAGTCCGGAGGGGATTATAAGAAAAACCGGCCTTTTCGGATACGACGTTCTCCCGGCCAATCCGGCTTTGGCCGGCGCCAATGTTGAACTTGTGAATTTGGAAAGGCGAGAATGGAGGCTTTATGATATTTTAAGGAAAATAAGAACCAATTATGATTACATTATTGTTGATTCGCCGCCGTCACTAGGTCTTTTAACCTTGAACGGTCTGGTGGCAGCTGAAGAAGTCATTATTCCAGTTCAATGCGAGTATTATTCCTTGGAAGGCTTGGGCCAGCTTCTTGAAACAATTGAATTAATACGTAATAATTTAGGGCGGGATTTGAAAATCAAGGGCGCGCTTCTTACGATGCACGACAAAAGGCAAAAGTTAAGCCGGGAAGTGGTTAAGGAAATAAGAAGGAATTTCCCGGGTTATGTTTTTTCGGCAGTTATTCCCCGGTCGGTGCCGCTCGCCGAGGCGCCCAGTTTTGGCAGGACTATTCTCCAGCACGCGCCATTTTCTTTAGGAGGCCATTCTTATCGGGAACTGGCCCAAGAAATTATCAACTTAGATAAATCCCGTTAGAAACTTTACATTATCAGACAAACTTAGTGTAAAATAGCAACTATTAATATAATTATAATTAAGAAAAATCTAGTTAGGTTTCTAACGGGATAAACAAAACAATCACATATGAGAAGTCTTGGCAGGGGTTTAGAATCATTAATCCCGAAAAATGATTCACAAAGTTCCGTACCACAGGGTTTATCAGATGAAAATCTTAAACAAAAAGAAAGCGTGTTTTTGATTGAGATTGATAAGATAAAAGAAAATCCCCAACAGCCGCGCCGCGGTTTTAATGAAGAAGAATTAAAATTACTTGCCGATTCCATCCGCGAGCACGGTATTTTACAGCCGCTTATCGTTACCAAACTCGAAGAAGAAAATCCGGCAGGTATAAAAGTTTTTTATGAACTTATAGCCGGCGAAAGGCGCCTTAGGGCGGCTAAAATAGCCGGACTTAACTTTATTCCGGCTTTGATCAGGAAAAAAACCGAAGAACGGAACAAACTGGAGCTGGCTTTGATAGAGAACATACAAAGGGCGGATTTAAACGCTATTGAAAAAGCGAGAGGATACGAGCGGCTGGCAAAAGAATTCAATTTGGCTCAGCGGGAGATCGCCGACAGGGTGGGGCAATCCCGTGAAGCGGTTGCCAACGCCATTAGACTGCTTCAACTGCCGGTTGAAATTCAAAGAGCAATTGAAACCGGAAAAATTTCAGAAGGTCACGGCAAAGCGATTTTAGCTCTTGACGATAATCAGCAATCGGCTTTTTTAAATGAAATTATTTCCAAAAACTTGTCGGTTAGGGCGGCCGAAAGTTTGGGCCGCCAAGTTAAGGGCGTTTCAAGAAAAATAAGGAAAAATATTGGCGATCCGGAAACAAAAGCCTTGGAATCGCGACTCGAAGAGTTCTTGGGAACTCGCGTTAAACTGGCCAAATCCGGCGGCCGCGGCAACATCTTAATAGAGTTTTATTCTCCCGAAGAACTCAACGCCATTTTAAACAAGATTTTAAAATATTGATAAATTTAAAATTGACATCTTAAATTTTATAACCCACTTCTTTCACGCTTTTAATCTTTTTTATCGCGAAGATAAGCTCTTCAAGTTTTTGTTTGTTTCTTGATTCAAGTGAAAAATTTAAGTAGTGATACGGATCTTTTCCTCCCTCGCTTTTTACCGAAAGAATATTTATCTTGTGAAAAGAAATCGCGTTAGTCACATCTTTCAAAATGCCGATGCGGTCGCGCACAACCACTCGCAATTTAATCGCGGGGATTATTTTCACGTTTTTATTTTCTCCGCCTATAGCGGAATTTTTTGATTTTATGGCGCTTTTTATTCTTTCTTTGGCTAAGTTTGTTTTCACAAAGCCAAGCCAATCTTCTGACGGCCTTTTATTTTTCTGAACTAAAATTTCCACTGCGTCTCCCGACTGGAGTTCGGTGTTTAGCGGTACTATTTTTCCATTTATTTTGGCGCCGGAGCATTCGTGGCCGATAGTGGTATGAACCTGATAGGCAAAATCAACCGGGGTCGCCCCTTCGGGGAGATCTAAAACGTCTCCTTTGGGAGTTAAAACAAAAATCCGGTCTTTGAAAAAATCGATTTTTAGCGATTCGAAGAATTCGTCCGTGCCACGGACGGCGTGTTGCCACTCCCGCAACTGTTCAATCCATAATAATTCTTTTTTCAATATTTCGGGGTTGCGATTGTTATATTGCTGTTCCTTATAAGCCCAATGGGCGGCAATTCCATTTTCGGCTTTGGCATGCATTTCCGGCGTTCGGATTTGGATTTCGGTTATTTTCCCCTCCGGCCCGAAGACAGAAGTATGCAAACTTTGATAGCCGTTTGGTTTCGGCATAGAAATGTAATCTTTAATAAGTCCCGGCACCGGTTTCCAGGTCTGGTGGATGGCGCCAAGGGTAAGATAACAGTCTTCAATATCTTTTACGATTATGCGGGCGGCGACAAGATCGTGGATTTTATCGAAATTCATCTGGTGGCGGAGCAATTTTTTATATAAGCTGTAAAAATATTTTGTCCGCGCGTTAATTTCTAACGGGGTTACGTTTTCCTTTTTTAAGATTTCATAAATAACTGGCGTGAGTTTTTTTATATAATTTTTACGCGTCTCGTACTTTTCTGACACTTCATTTTCCAAGTGGCCATACTCTTCCGGATACAGGTGCTTGAATGCCAAGTCCTCAAGTTGCCCTTTTAAGTCCCCCATTCCTAAACGATTGGCCAAGGGCGCGTAAATTTCCAAGGTTTCCAAAGCGATCTTTTTTTGATTCGTCTCTTCTAAAGCGTCCAAAGTCTGCATATTATGGTAGCGATCGGAAAGTTTTATTAGAATTACTCTAATGTCTTGTGCCATTGCCAAAAGCATTTTTCGTAAGTTTTCTGCTTTGCCTTCGACACCAATGTATTGGATTTTGTTAAGCTTAGTTACTCCGTTAACAAGGAAGGCAACGGCCTTCCCAAACTGCGCCTCAATGTCGCTAATGGTGTATTCGCTATCTTCAACCACGTCGTGAAGCAGGGCGGCAGCTATAGTTTCGGTGTCAAGATTCATTTTCGTAAGCGCCAGCGCTACACTTAGAGGGTGTTGAATATATGGTTCGCCACTCTCTCGTTTTTGTCCTTGATGGGCTTTCCACGCCAGTTCGTAAGCTCTCTTGATAAGAGCTCTTTCTTCCGAATTTTGAAAATAAGTAAGAATTTTTTCTAGCATTATAACTAAATTTCAGTTTCTTTATCTTTATTTTCTTTGTCCTCCGACTCGTCTGCCAAAGCCTTGGCGTCGGTGGAATCTTTTGGCGAAGGAGGATTAGGGTTCTGCCAAGTGGCCCAGTCGCATTGCGGATAGCTCGAACAGCCCCAGAAAGTTTTTCCTTTTCTGGTCCGGCGCTTCACAATTTGGCCGGTGTCACATTTTTTGCAAGCCCCCAAATCTTCCTTGCCTTCCGTAGCTTCAGCGGAGGAGGGTTTTTCTAGGTTAGCGGTGTATTTACAAGCCGGAAATCCGGTACAGGCGTAAAACTTTCCGTATCGTCCCATTCTGATAATCACCGGCTTTCCGCACTCGGGGCATTTAAGCTCTGTTGCTTCGGTTGCGAGTTCGCTTTTAGAAAGTTCGGTGCTTTTTTTATCGAGATTTTCTTTAAATGGTTCCCAAAATTCTTTGATAACAGGCTGCCACTTCTTTTTTCCATCGGCGATATCGTCAAGGTCTTCTTCCATCTTGGCAGTGAATTTAATGTCAACGACCTTGGGGAAATGAAGAACCAAGATGTCGCTTACCAAAATACCAATATCAGTCGGCTTTAATCTTTTTTGTTCGTCTTTAATAACATAGCGGCGCGCCTGTATGGTCGCTAAAGTCGGGGCGTATGTTGAAGGCCGGCCGATGCCGTGCTCCTCAAGCGCTTTGATTAAACTAGCTTCGTTATATCGGGCCGGCGGTTCTGTAAAGTGTTGTTCCGATTTTAGTTCTTTTAGTTTCAATTCCTCGTTTTCCAGAAGGTTTGGCAAGTTTGTTTCGGCAGTTTTCATCGGATAAACTTTAAGAAAACCGTCAAATTTTAAAACATTGCCGGTAGCTCGGAAAACATAATTTTCTTTGGATTTTCTTTCCGCGGAAATATCGGCCGATGTCGCTTCAAAAACTGCTGTCGGCATTTGAGTGGCTAAAAACCTTCTCCAAATCAAGTCATAAAGCTTAAACTGTTGGGGTGTTAGTTTGTCTTTCAAAGAATCCGGGTTTGTAGAGGATTGAGTCGGTCGGACGGCTTCGTGCGCTTCTTGGGCCGATTTCGATTTAGTCTTAAAAATCCGCGGTTCCGGCAACAAATAATTTTTGCCGAACAACTTTTCTATTTCTTTAAAAGCAGCTGTGACGGATTCTTTGGAAAGGTTAACTGAATCTGTTCTCATATAGGTTATGAAACCGGTTTCATATAATTGTTGGGCGACTACCATTGTTTGTCTGGCACCAAAACCGAATTTTGAAAAAGCTGTCTGCTGAAGGGTGGAAGTGGTGAAAGGCGGAAGCGGCTGTCTTTTCATTTCTTTTTTTGTTATTTTTTCTACCGAATAATCGGCGCCGTCTAAGTCGGATATGATTTTTTTTGCATCATCCGCGGTTTTGATTCCAAACTTTTCCAATCTCTTTTCCCCGATTTTTATAAGATTAGCTAAAAATTCACCTTCCTTTGAATTGGAAATTGGAAATTGAAAATTGGAAATTCTCGATTTACGCAGTACTGCGTAAATCGAGTGATATTCTTCCGGTTTGAAATTCAAAACTTCTTTTTCTCGCTCAACCACGAGACGGACGGCTACCGATTGGACGCGGCCGGCCGATAATCCGCGGGCAACTTTTTTCCATAAGAAAGGGGAAAGCTTGTAGCCGACTAAGCGGTCAAGAATCCGCCGCGCCTGCTGGGCGTCTACCAGCCGCATATCAATTCCCCGAGGATTTTTCAGCGCTTCTTCTATCGCGGATTTGGTAATTTCATGAAAAACAATTCTCTCATGCGGTTTTTTTTCTAGGCCGAGAGCGCTCACAAGATGCCAGGAAATGGCTTCGCCTTCGCGGTCTTCATCTGTCGCTAAAATTACCTTTTCCGATTTTTTTGCCTCACTTTTGAGGTCGGCGACTCTCTTTTTGGCTTTCGGTAAAATTACGTATTGGGGTTCAAAGTTTTTTATAATATCAATTCCGAGTTTTTTTTCCGGTAAATCCCGAACATGGCCGTATGAGGATTCAACTTTAAAATCGCTCCCAAGGAATTGTGAGATGGTTCGGGCTTTAGTTGGCGATTCAACTATTACTAATTTCATATAAATTCAGATAAAAATAAAATTTAAAAATTGCTTAGCCCCATTCGCCTTCGGCGAACGGCTCGCCCCCACCTACAATTTTAAAATTTTATTTTTATCTTCATTCTTTATATCTTTACAAATTTTCCGCCGATGTTTTTTATTATACCCCGTATTTCCAACATTGAAATTGTTGATAATGTCCGACTCATTGGCATTTTGGCAATTTCTGAAATTTTATCAACGTGGAGCGGCTCTATTTCAATTGTTTTTAAAATTAACGCCTCTTCTTTGCTAATGTCGTTTTCAGGCATTTTTGTTGCCTTGGGTTTTAAATCCGTTAAGTTCAGTTCTTCCAGAATGTCATCAATAGAAGAAACCAACTTAGCGCCCTTTTTTATTAAACTATTGGTGCCTAAAGAATTTTTTGAAAATAACGATCCGGGAATGGCAAAAACTTCCCGGTTTTGCTCTAAAGCCAGGCGCGCGGTAATTAATGCCCCGGATTTTTCCGGCGCTTCAACAACCAGTACGCCGCGGGAGAGTCCGGCAATTATTCTGTTTCGTTCGGGGAAAAACCAAATTTCCGATTTGGTCCCAGGCGCGTATTCGCTTATAACCGCTCCGCCGGAACTTACTATTTTATCAACCAATTTTAAGTTTTCGGAGGGATAAATGGACTCGTCATCCATGGCTGAGCCCAAAACTGCGATAGTTTTGCCTGCCCGCCCACTAGCGTGGCCGCTTCCGGCAAGCGCCCCTAAGTGAGCCCTGGTGTCTATGCCCAGCGCCAGTCCGCTCACAATGTTAAGGCCTAACTCCGATAATTCTTTAGCAATTTTAAAGGCTAAAGTTTTGCCATAGTCCGATGCCGCCCTAGTTCCGACGATAGCGAAATTCAAATCGCAACTCTTTGGCAGAATGCCCCTTACATGCAATTGTTTTGGAGCGTTGTGAATTTCTTTAAGAAGCTTAGGGTAATCTTGCGAAGATTTTTTTATGATTTTGATTTTATCTTCGGCGCTGGTCATAATGGTTAAAAACCATATCAGAATTTTTTTGATTTGACAAATCGAGGCAGGGTATTGACATCGCAATTGTCGATGCGATATGCTTTACACAATTAAAAACGCACACTCTTTCAAGAATCCCAGAAAGGAAAGGGCAAATCCCGCAGTCGCGGGATGTTCGACTCTATCCCTAAGGACAGGGTTTGGCGCGTTCTCTAAAGTCCCGCCCAGCGAGACGAAGGAGGAACGCCCCCTTGACTTTTTCTGGGATTTTTTGTTAGGGTGGGCGAAAGTCCTTTTACATATATGCTAAAAAAACAGAGAGGGAAAGATAATGAGACGACTGCTGTCAGCGTTTTTAACTGTTGCTACTCTTATTGTTGTTTCTAACGCATTTGCTTCTCCGGATATAGTTAAGCTCTCAAAAGAGCTTCCTGCCGATATTCTAAAAGATGCCTCGAGGATTCCGGATAAGCCTTACTTTCTTTTAGGGATTGAGTCCAAAGCCGGAAAGAGTCAGTGGGAACAATACCTGGAAATTCGAAAAATGATGCATTCACAAATTGTACAATTTACCAAAGCTGGGAATTCTCTTATTGATCGCGCTCAACCAGAATACCGCGCTGATGACACTTTGCAGAGCACGGTGGAAATTGCCGGCCGCAAAGTTCAAGTATTGTACATCGGACATCGATTTACTGAAGATGGCATGTATGCGTTAAAAACGCGTTTTGGCGAGAAAAACTTGGCGGAATTTTCACCGCTTTACGAAAAATACAAGACTCGTTGGGCGGTAGGAGATAAGGCCAGTTGGGGCATTTCTGATAAAAAGTGGCTGACTATTCGCCAGTTGCTAAGCCATCAGCAGTTTGAAAGGGTAAAGCAGTTTGTGCATGAAGAAGTTATTCGGAGCGCTGCTAACGAAAATACGAAGTATTTCAAAGCAATGAAGTTTTTTGAGAAAACCATGGCCAAACGGGCTGCAGTATTAGATGATCCTGATTATATTAAGCGGGCCTCCGAGCCAATCAAAAATACCTTATTGAATACCGAAGACATTTTGCCGGTACCCCATGTTCGTACGGAAGATTTTTTGCCTGACTTATTTCTTTTCGGTCCCGGAAGTATGTTTGGTGGGATGACTTTGATAGGTCTCCCGCAATCAGAAAGAGTCGTGTTTTTGGATATGCGAGCCGCCATGGCTGATTACATCCGCGGCGGTCAAAGCACTGCTGCTCATGAGTTTGTTCATGTAAATAAGTATTTGCAGAATTTTGCCATGGGAGCGTATTTTGATGTTGAAATTTTCGCTGAAATGGCGACAGGCGTTTGGCAAGCGGATCTGTTTAGTTACTTTTGGCATCCGTATTACGCGCACTGGAGAGATTTGGCTAACATATATTTTGGTTATGACACGCGCGAAGTTCAGCAGCGTCTTTTCCCGGGCGAAGTAATAGAAGATTTTAGTGTCGTTGATATAAACCGGAAGGAATTTGAAGAGAACGCTATGCGGGTAGAGGCCATTGCCGGTGAATTTAAAGGTTTTATTGAGAAGTTGTATGTAGAATTTTATTCTGATCCGTTATTTTGGAGTGCAGTTAATACGAAGTTCTGCGATAAAGCGGCAACGTTGCGCATAATGTTTGCGCTATACTACGAGCCGGCCGGGTTGTTTGATCCCAAGAAAACCGATGTTAACGGCAATGTAATTTCGGCCGCGGTTCAAACCAAAGAATGGCTTATGAAAGAGGAAGAATCTGGCCGCATTACCCGCCTTGCCAAATTAGCCATGGATAAAACCGGGACATTACGGGAAAAAGACAAGAAAGAAGCCGAGGAAAGTGAAAAAGAATTGCCAAAACTATTTAATCAATTCAAGTGTCCGGTCCAAAGTAATGCATATTTGGCTTCTCGCGGGGAGCAGATTGAATTAGCGTCTGCGCTTGGGCGCATGATTGAGCGCGCAAAAGCAGGCGATGGTCTTGCGCGAGCCATGCTTATACGGGCAACCGGCAATGCATTTAAGGAAAAACAGTCGTTTGCAGACTTGATTCCTAGAGTGGTTGAATTTCTGAAAAAGGGGGTGTGGCGATGAAAGCCGTAAAGGCAGTTTTTGTTCTCGGGCTGTTATTATTCGTTTCTGCTTGTGCTCGTCCGACCTTTGTGGTCGCACGAGACGAAGCTATTGATCCGAGTGGCGAATTTAAATACAACCGCAAACAGGCAGAAATTGCCGCTGAACGCGCGGTTCTTATGCTCGCCGCGACTTATAAAGATGGTAAATGGGAGTTAAAGCGCGATATTGTAAAAGTTGAAGAGATGAAAAAACTTTTGACGGATAGAGCCAAATCGCTGGACTTGCTCTTGCGATATGATGATAAGTGGTCCGCACGTTTTATTGATTGGCTAAAGGGCATGCGTCCGGCCATTGAACAAGAGGAGCGGGCGACTCTTTGGGCTCTTCAGCAAATTCAACTAGTTCATACTTATAACGAATTTGTAGATCTGGTTGGTCATTTGCCCAAAGAACTTATTGGTAGCGACACAGAGTATTTTTTTGAGCATAGCCCAAAAAACTATTCTATTAGGATGTTATATCCAGCGAAGGATATCGCCCAGATTCCATTTACGGCCAGTTATTTAGAGGAAGCCAAGAAACAAAACAAGCTTAAGTTGGTGGACAGCTTTACTGTTTTGGATTCACAGAACTATAGCGAAAAAATTCCTGATTTTGAAGATGCCAATAAATTCTCGTGGGATAAGCGCGAACGTGGCTGGACTATTTTGTCTTATAAAATCACCGCGACGAGCGATCGTCCCAATGACAATGTCGTTCAGTACATTGAAGTTTTCCGAGTAGACGCTAATACGCTGAAAATAGAAGAACTTCCGGCTTTACGTGGATTCCTCGCCGCAGGCGCGAGCAATACTACTGTTTTTATTCTTGATTATGATAAGGCCGGAGAAAACGGCTTTGGTAGCCCTGATGCGGTGAAAAAAATTTTACAGAATATCATCACCGGCCGAGATCTTTACGATAACGAAAGTTTGCGTAAAGATTTATTGGTTGAGCTTTACGAGCGGCCAAGAAATAACAAGGATCGGCCGGAACGCAGACGCCCGCCGGATCCGCCGGTATATGTTGAGATTGTCCCCATGGGCAAGAAACTTAAAGTTGACATTTGGGAAATGAAGAAAGAAGGATGGAACGTTCCGATTTCTTTCAAGGACCTCTTCAAAAATCTTGAGGTAGTATATGGTAAGCCCGACAAAGACGATCTGGAGAAAATCAAGTCAGGTCAAATTACCGGTGATCTGAAAAAGATCTCTTTGTTAATTCGTGAGTTTAAGATGTCCGGGGAAACGGTTGTCGTTGAATATTGGAAGCCGAAGGCTGAATATTTGAAGATGAACGTGCGTTCAATTACCGGAGGCATCGGAGCGAGCGCCACGTACACTTTGCAGAGAAAAGGATTTCCGAAAGAAGAGGCCGAAATAGAATATTTTGGAGATAAAATCACTCAGGTTGATTACTTCTACGGCGGTTTGTGGTTTCGTATAGTTGATGAAGACGGCGATGGTACTTTTGAAAAAAGACGCCAAATCGCCGATCCGACTAAATCATATAAAAACACGCAAGCTGTTCACAGTAATTATGGCGATTTTAATTAATAAAACTCAAAAGCGTCTCGTTATTAAACGAGACGCTATTTTTTTGGTGTCATCTATTCTATTTTGGGTTTTAACCTTAATAGGTTTATTGAGAGCCGCTCGTCAGCCCCGACGGTACCGTCGGGGCCAGTTGGCGGATGGCTTTTTTTATGGTCTTATCAAGTTCTTTTAATTCTTCGGGCGTGAATTTTTTTAATATTATCTTATCCGCTTTTACTCTTGTATTTTGCTTGCCCGCCGACTTGTCCGCCAAAGCTTTGGCGTCGGCGGAAGCTTTAGCGAAGGCGGGTTGGATGCCGATTCTCAAGCGCCAGAAGTTTTTTGTTTTAAGATTTTTTATTATGGATTCAACACCCTTGTGGCCCGCCGAAGAACGACCGAAAGAAAGTTTGAAATTGCCCCACAAGATATCAATGTCGTCATGAGCAATTAAAACATTTTCCGGCTTTATCTTAAATTTTTTCATCAAAGCCAAAACCGCCGCTCCGGATTTATTCATAAAAATCCCAGTTTTAGCTGAAACAACTTTTTTGTTTTTATAATTATTTTCTAAAGCATCAATAAATAAAAAGCCTGCGTTGTGCCTGGTGAGCTCATATTCTTTTCCGGGATTGCCAAGCCCGATGATTAATTTGACCCCGTTAGAAATTTTATTCATAAAAATTCTTTAAGTTAAAATTAACAATTTGTATTGTATGCTTCATTAGTTTAGATAAATAGATTTCTAACGGGGTTGATTTTATCCATTTTTAGTATATAATTATCTGGTATTTTGTATATTGTATCTGGTATCTAGTATACCAAATACAAAATACCAAATACAAAATACAATGATAAAATCATTTTTTAAGTTTAGCTGGGATTTAATCAAAGTAGCTTTAATAGCTCTCATTTTGGCCGGTACGGTACGTTACTTTTTAGTCCAGCCGTTTTTTGTTGAGGGCGCTTCAATGGAGCCGAATTTTGAAACCGGCGAATATCTTTTGATTGATGAATTAAGCTATTACTTCAGGGATATTAAAAGAGGGGAAGTTGTCGTCTTTCATTATCCGCTGGACACTTCCAAGTACTATATAAAAAGAGTTATCGGGCTTCCCAACGAAACTATAGAAATTAAAGACGGGAAAATTACTATTTACAATAGCAATAATCAAGAAGGATTTTTAATATCCGAGGATTATATTCCGTCAAACTTTGTAACAGAGGGCAATATCAAAAAAAAATTAAGTAAAGACGAATATTTTGTCTTGGGCGACAATCGTCCGTCTTCTTCCGATTCAAGACGCTGGGGAGTTTTGCCAAAGATTGATGTTGTGGGCCGTGTTTTTTTGAGAGCCTGGCCGTTTGACCGCGCAAGTATTTTTGAAACACCAAATTATCAATAATCATAAGAAAATGTCACGAAAAGCTAAAATAAAAACATTTCAAGCCCCGAAAGGGATGCACGACATTCTTCCAAATGTCCATAAGTATTGGGACAAATTTTTCAAAATTACCAGGGAATTGGCCGTTTTTTATGGTTTTGAAACAATTGAAACTCCTGTAGTGGAATACGCCGATTTATTTAACAAAGGGCTTGGCCTTAACACCGATGTCGTTGAACATGAAATGTATACTTTAAAAACCAAAGGCGGCGACTTTTTGGCTTTGCGGCCCGAACTTACCGCCGGGGTTGTAAGGGCGTATCTTGAAAACGGATTTCCCAATCAGCCTCAACCGATTAAATTTTTTCATTTTGGTCCGGTATTTAGGCATGAATCGCCGCAAGCCGGGCGTTATCGCGCCTTCCACCAGGCTGATTTTGACGTTTTCGGCGAAGAGGACGCCGTAGTTGACGCGCAGGTCATTCAGCTTATTTATGCGATTCTTTCGGAGCTCGGGTTAAAAAATCTTTCTATTCAAATAAACAGCATCGGTGACAAAAACTGCTGGTTAAAATTCCGCGAGGAGTTAAAAATGTATTACCGGAACAAAATTTTGAGGCTTTGCAATAATTGTAAAAAGAGGGTGAAGGAAAATCCATTGAGGATGCTTGACTGCAAAGAAGAAGAATGTGCGGCCTTGAAATCTTCGGCACCGAACTCTGTTGATTACCTTGATAAGACCTGTCATGATCATTTTAAGTTGGTTTTAGAGTTTTTAGACGAGATCGGCCTTCCTTACAGTTTGAATCCTTACCTTGTTCGCGGTCTTGATTATTATACCCGAACGGTTTTTGAAATAGTTTCGGAAAACGCAAACGGATCGCCGGTGGCTTTAGCCGGAGGCGGCCGTTATGATTATTTAGTATCCCAGTTGGGTGGCAAACTGACGCCGGCAATGGGCGGTTCTATCGGCATTGAAAGGGCTATTATTGAAATGCAGCGGCAGGAAGTGAAAGTAAGTGCGGCAAGGCCGAAAACTCGGATATTTTTGGCACAACTTGGCGATTTGGCGAAGAAGAAAAGCTTGAGGCTTTTTGAAGAATTCCGGAGAAACAATATCAATGTTTCAGAGTCGTTCGGGCGCGACTCCGTTAAGGCCCAATTGCGGGTTGCCGACCGGCTCGGCGCCGACGTAGCGCTTATAATCGGCCAAAAAGAAGCGCTTGACGGCACTATAATGTTAAGGGAAATGCAATCCGGCGTTCAGGAAATAATCCCCTCGGATAAAATTATTGATGAAGTTAAAAAGCATCTTAAAAGAATAGTGCCGAGGATGCCGTTGACTAATAATGAAATTGATGATAAAGATGGTAAAAAAACAGAGTTCTAAAATGGATTGTATCTTTTGTAAAATTGTAAAAAAAGAAATTCCGGCGGACATAGTTTTGGAAGACAATGAAATGATGGCTTTTAAAGACATTCGGCCAAAAGCTCCGGTTCACTTGCTGATTATTCCGAAAAAGCACATCGGCCCGATAAACGAGCTTGATTCAGAAAACAGCGCAATTATAGGCCAGTTAACTTTAAAAGCAAAAGAGGCGGCGGAAAAAATGGGAGTTTCGGAAAATGGTTATCGCCTGGTGTTTAATGTCGGCAAGGATGCCGGTATGGAAGTTGACCATTTGCATATGCATCTTCTTGCCGGAAAATTGTTACCATTTTAGAAATTAGAATTTATCTGGCTTCGCCAGATCTCGCGAAGCGAGAGAAATTTACAACTACATGCCTATTGAAGTGAAAAAAAAAGAAGGAGAAAGCGCATCAAGCCTTTTAAGGCGTTTCTCAAAACGCGTCCAGCAAAGCGGTGTTCTGATAAGGGCTCGCAAGGGCCGTTTTTACCTGTCAGAGCCGACTAAACGTCAAAAGAGGTTAGGCGCTTTGCGGCGGCTTAAAAACCAAAAAGAAAGAGAAAAACTCTATAAATTGGGCAAATTGCCTCCGGAAAAGAAATTTAGGCGTTAATCCCGTTAGAAATCTAAGTTGGTGGACTAATGGGGGAATATAAAAATTTCGTAGTTATTATAGAAATCGAATCATTATTTAACATAAATTTCTAACGGGATGACTCTGAAAGAAAGAATAAACGAAGATCTGAAAACCGCTTTTAAAAGCGGTTCTAGTGATGTTGTTTCAACTCTGCGATTTTTATCGAGCGTAATTAAAAACAAAGAACTTGAAAAAAGAACCAAGATGTCAAAAGAAGGAGGACTCGCGAAAGAACTCGAAAAGCTGTCGGAACTTACTGAAGAAGAATTGATCGGTGTGATTTTGGGAGAAATAAAAAAAAGAAAAGAATCGGTTGTCCAATATGAAAAAGGCGGCCGCGCCGATCTGGCAGAAAAAGAAACCAAAGAACTTGAAATTATTAAAAAATATGCACCGGAAGAAATGCCCGAAGACGAGTTAAGAGCGATAATTAAAGGAAAGATCGGCGAGATAGGCGGCGCAACGATGAAGGATTTCGGCCGGCTGATGAGTTTAATAATGGCTGAAGTCAAAGGCCGAGCCGGCGGCGATATCGTTAAAAAAATAATAGAAGAAGAGTTAAAATAACTTTAATGAAAAATGAGATTCTTGTTTATAATAAAACAAAGCGCCGGGTTCCGGAAAAATTAATAAAATTGATTATATCTGGAGCTCTCAAGTTTTTAAAACTAAAACAGCCGGTGGAAATGGCTGTTTTAGTTTTAAGTGGGGTGGAAATTAAAAGATTAAATAAAGTCTGGCGCGGTAAAAACAATATCCCGGATGAACTTTCTTTTGGCTTAAATAGCCGTCAAACGGTAAAATTTGCTAAAGATAATAACGGCATGTTAGAATTAGGAGAAATAGCGGTTAATGTTGATAAAATCTACGATAGAAAGCGTTTGTCAAAAATTTTGGTTCACGCCCTGCTTCATCTTCTGGGACATCATCATGAAAAATCGGCTGCCCAAGCCAAGAAAATGGAGCAGTTGGAGAAAAAGATTTTAAGTAATTTATAAAAATTTAGAAATTAGAAATTAGAAATTAGAAATTTTCGTTGCATGTCTCGAGAAGATATTATTATAGGCCTTGATGTGGGTACCACTTCTATTCAGGCGGTAGTGGCCACAAAAAAGAAGACGCAGGAAATTCCTCAAGTTATTGGCTGGGGCGAGTCAGTGGCGAAAGGAGTGCGCTGTGGTATTGTCGTTGACATTGAGGAGGCATCGTCGGCCATAAGAGAGGCTTTTCAAAAGGCGATAAATCACGCCGGTATCAAACATAACGAAGCGGTTGTAAGCGTTGGCGGCAACCACATTTTTGTAAGACCTTCAAAAGGCGTTGTTATCGTTTCTCGCGCCGACAGAGAAATCTCAAGAGAGGACATTCAAAGAGCGCTGGTTCAAGCCGAAGCTATACCGGCCAGTCCGAACCGAGAAATTTTGCATAATTTAGCGCGGGAATGGACGGTTGACGGCGAGGAAGGCGTCAAGGACCCGTTAGGAATGACCGGAATCAAACTCGAAGTTGACACGCTAATAATTGAAGGCGGGTTTCCGGCTTTAAAAAATCTTAGAAAAGCAGTAAATTTGGCCGGAATAAAAATTAAAGAACTGGTTTTAGCGCCGCTTGCGGCCAGTTATGCGGTATTAAGTCCTCGCCAAAAGGAGTTGGGAACACTGGTTTTAGATATCGGCGGGGGCACCACCGGTTTAGTTGTTTTTGAAGAAGGCGATATTTTTCACGCAGCTATTTTAAAATTTGGCTCGGCTCACGCTACTCACGATTTGGTTTACGGTCTTCAGGTTGATATAGATACGGCCGAAAAAATTAAAAGATTACATGGCTCGGCCTTGGCGGAAAGTACCAGTTCCAAGGATATTGTTGATTTGAAAAAATTAGGAGGCGATAGTTCCATTTTAAGAAAGGAAATAGCGACAATTTGCGAAGCGAGATTTTTGGATGTATTTGAGGCGGCTCAAAAAGAACTTAAAAAAGTCGGTAGAGCCGCTATGCTGCCAGGCGGAGCAGTTCTGACCGGCGGCGGTTCCAAAATCTCGCGGCTTGATAAACTAGCAAAAAAAGAGTTAAGCCTGCCTTGCTTTAGAGGGGTGGCTCAAGGAATTTTAGGGCCGGAAGAGATTACTCAAGATCCCGTTTTTGCCACGGCTTTGGGGCTTGTAATTTGGGCTTTTAACGGACACATGTCCGAAAGGGAACCGATAGAATCCCAATGGAGTTTTATTAAATGGCTTGGGAACATTTTTATTCCTTAAATTCTTATTTATAACTCCCAATTCACGACAAACCGGTTGCCAATTAATATAGGCGGTGATATATTAGTTTAAAATTACAAATTACATGGCTCGCATCAAAACCGATATTGAAACTTTTGCGCGCATCAAAGTGGTGGGCGTTGGCGGCGGCGGCGGTAATGCCGTAACCAGAATGTTTAATTCCCAGATAAAGGGCGTTGATTTTATTTTAATAAATACCGATGCTCAAGATCTCCATAATGCCAAAGCTAATACGAAAATTCATATTGGAAAAAACCTTACAAGAGGGCTCGGCGCCGGCATGAACCCCGACGTCGGAAAACAAGCGGCCGAAGAAAACCGCGATGAAATTGCCAATGCCTTAAAGGGAGCTGATTTAGTTTTTATAACCTGCGGTTTGGGAGGAGGTACGGGTAGCGGCGCCTCTCCGATTATCGCCGACGCGGCTCATGATATTGGGGCTCTCGCAGTGGCAGTAGTTACCAAACCGTTTGCTTTTGAAGGTAAAAAAAGAACGCTTATTGCCGAAGAGGCGATTTTAGCGCTCCGCGAGCGGGTGGACACTTTGATTACAATTCCAAATGATAAGGTTTTAAATCTTATAGATAAAAATACTTCTCTCGTTGAGGCATTCAACATTATTGATGATATTTTACGGCAGGGCGTTGCCGGTATTGCCGATTTAATAACTTACCCCGGCATAGTAAATGTTGATTTTGCCGACATTAAAGCAATTATGTCTGAATCCGGCCCGGCGTTGATGGGAATTGGAAAAGGTAAGGGGGAAGACAGGGCGATTTCGGCGGCTAAATCAGCAATCAACTCGCCATTGCTTGATATTTCAATAGATGGGGCACATGGCGTCTTGTTTAACGTTTCCGGAGGAGCCGATTTGGGGATGAGCGATGTAAACGATGCGGCAAAAGTTATAACAGAATCAATTGACTCTGAAGCTAAAGTTATTTTCGGCGCGACGTTTGATCAGCGCCTTAAAAAAGGAGAGGTAAAAGTAACAGTAATCGCCACCGGTTTTGGCATGAATAAGCGTAGTAATGGAAATGGTAATGGAAATGGCAGTTCGGCGGTTTTTAAACCGGACATTAATCAAGTTTTGGCGACAAGGCCGGTTATTGAAATTATCGACGACGAAGAAGAATGGGACGCGCCGGCCTATTTAAGGCGTAAAAAAGAAAAGGATGACAAAAAGTAGGGTCCTGCTCTTGATTCTACTTAGTTTTATCGGAGGAATATTTTGGTATTCATTTATATCTTCCGCCCCGCAGTTGCGGGGCGGAAGTTTTGTTTTAGGAATTTTTGTTTTGATTTGGAATTGTTATAAATGGCGGCAAGGAAAATTAAAAGTCACGGGTTTAGTTCTGGCGTTTTGCATTTTATCTTTTGGAGTCGGTCTTTGGCGCGCCTCAAATGTTTTTGATAATGGTTCAACTTCGTTCACCATAAATAAGGAAAAGATAATTTTAACCGGAAAAGTAGCGGCCGAGCCCGACATCCGGATTGATTTTTCCCAATATGCTTTGGACATTATGGAGTCAACGGCTCCGGAACTGAAAAATAGCGGTAGAATTCTCATTAAAACAGGTCTTTATCCGAAATACAATTACGGGGACACCATAGAAATCAGCGGAAAGGTTGAAACTCCAGAGAACTTTTCTGATTTTGATTATCGGAGTTATCTGGCTAAAGATGGAATTTTTTGGATAAGCAGGTATCCTGAAATCGACTTGCTCGGTAAATCAAAAAACTATGAGTTATACGGCATTCTATTTGCCATAAAAAATTCTTTTATTAATCAAATAAATGAGATTTTACCCGAACCGCAGTCGTCTTTTTTAGCCGCACTTCTTGTCGGGGCTAGGCGATCATTACCGGCGAATTTGGTTGAATCTTTTAAAAAAACCGGAACCAGCCATATTGTAGCGATTTCCGGTTATAATATTTCCATCATCGGGATAATGCTTTTTAACGTTTTAAGCTTTTTGCTTTTGCCGAGGCGATTTATTTTTTGGTTCACCGGCGCGATCATTTTTCTGTTCGTTATTATCGCCGGAGCCGAATCTTCGGTGGTTAGAGCGGCTATTATGGGAACCATTTTACTTATCAGTAAACGCGAGGGCCGGTTTTATAATGTGGCAAATGCTATTATACTTGCCGGAGCCGCTATGCTGTTTTTCAACCCTTTTTTACTTCGTTATGATGCCGGATTCCAGCTTTCTTTTTTGGCAACCCTAGGATTGGCCTACTTTTCGCCTTATTTTGAAGTTTTACTTATAAAGTTGCCGAATGTTTTTTCATTCAGAAGTAATTTAGCCGCAACTTTATCGGCTCAACTAGCCACTCTTCCCGTCGTAGTCTTCAGCTTCGGCCAGTTTTCAACACTTAGTGTCCCGGCCAACATACTGATTCTGCCGGCTATCCCTCCGACAATGTTTTTTGGGTTTTTGGCGGCAACCGTAAGTTTTATTTCCATTAAATTAGGCAGCTTTTTGGGACTAATTGCCTGGTTTTTGCTTTCTTACCAGATTTGGGTAGTTAGGTTTTTGGGTT
Source organism: Parcubacteria group bacterium (assembly GCA_016186325.1). Taxonomy (NCBI): domain Bacteria; species Parcubacteria group bacterium. The sequence goes on from JACPLW010000002.1 coordinate 119,318, forward strand.
TTTTATCCTGATATGAAAAAGTTTATTTTGATAATTTTTACTATCGCAGTTATGGTCTGGTTTTTTGTTTTGATTCCCGACACGAAAGATCTGGAGATGATTTTTTTGGATGTCGGGCAGGGAGACGCTATTCTGGTTAAAACTCCAAAAAATCAGACGTTGGTCATTGACGGCGGGCCGAACAGTAAAGTTCTGGAGAAGTTGGGGAAATACCTTTCGCCGCTTCAAAAACGGGTGGATATCGTAGTTTTAACCCACCCCCATGCCGATCATGTTACGGGTCTTATTGAGGTTTTGAAAAGATATGATGTCGGCCTTCTTATTTTGGGCGGAGCGAATTTAAAAACCGATGTCTACAATGAATTTATAAAAACCACTTTGGACAAAAAAGTCCTCGTTCTTATTGCCGAAAGAGGGCAGGCGATTCATTTTAGTGAAGATTTGGAATTTGACATCTTGTCGCCTTTGAGCGCAAACCAGGGCATTTTTAATAAAAAAAGCGAAGGGTTTGGAACAGCCGGCAATGAAGTTAACGACGCTTCAATTGTCGGCAAACTGATATTTAATAATTTTTCCGTCTTGCTTACCGGTGATGCCACCTCAAAAATTGAAAACCAGCTTTTGTCTTACGGAAATGCCTTAAAATCCGACATTTTAAAGGTAGGACATCATGGCTCAAAGTATTCTTCGTCTTTTAACTTTCTTAACGCCGTTTCTCCTAAGGCCGCCATTATTGAAGTTGGGGCTAAAAATCGCTACGGCCATCCGTCGCCGGCGGCTTTAAGCCGTCTTGAAATGTTCGATATTGGCATTTTCCGCACCGATCTAAACGGCGATGTTAAAGTCGTAAGTGATGGTTTTACAACTAATATCTACAAAGAAAAATAAGTTCGTCTTTATTTGCCAGCGATCGCTGGCAAATGAAGACGATGAAGAATAAGAAATAAAAATAACCTCCCCTAAGTCAATAAAAGTTTGTTGTCAATTAAGTTTTTATATGTTAATTTGTTTCTATAAAATTATAAAAATTTATGGCACAAGAACGGACCGTTGTTTTAATAAAGCCCGATGGCGTGAAACGCGGGCTCATTGGCGAAGTAATTTCACGTGTTGAAAAACGCGGTCTTAAAATTATAGCGCTTTCAATGATAAGCCCGACCCGAAAGCAAATTGACGCGCATTATCCCAAGGATTTAGCTTGGGTAAAACGCCTTGGTGAAAAATCTTTGGCAACTTACGCAAAATACGGTTGGGACGCGAAAAAAGAAATGGGCACTGACGATCCGATGAAAATCGGCAAATCTATTCGCAATTGGATTTTGGATTTTATGACTTCCGGCCCTCTAATAAAAATAGTGGTTGAAGGAATCCATGCTGTTGATATGGTTAGAAAACTGGTCGGCAACTCTATTCCGGCGCTAGCCGAAATGGGAACAATCCGCGGTGATTTTTCGGTCGATTCGGCGGCGCTGGCCAATAAAAACAAAAGGGCGGTTCATAATTTAATCCACGCCTCGGAAACTCCCGAAGAATCAAAACATGAATTGGAATTTTGGTTTTCGCCCGAAGAAGTTTTTGATTACAAGCGGGCAGAGGAAGATATAATGTTTTGAATCCATGGAAGATCCGCGCCTACACATCATTGCGGTAACCGGTATCGTTGTTCGCGACAGCCGGTTTTTAATTATGAAACGTTCAGAAAAAGAAAAAGCTTATCCGGGTTACTGGACCGTGCCGGGCGGTAAAATTGTCCGCCACGAATATGAAAAAATGCCGATAACGCCCAATACAGAGGGCTGGTATGACATTGTCGCCAAGACGCTTAAAAAAGAGATTGACGAAGAAGCGGGCATTCAGATTCATGACGTGAAATATCTGACCGATATGACTTTTATTAGGCCGGATGACATTCCGGTATTAGTTTTAAGTTATTGGTGCCGCTATAAAAGCGGTGAGGTGCGGCTGGGCAAGGACATGACTGATTATGCTTGGGTTACGCCAAAAGAAGCCAAAAAATATAATTTAATTCCCGGAATTTTGGATGAGATTGAGTCGGTTGATAAACTTTTAGAAATTTAGTGGTACGATTAAATCGGCTGGGGAGAGTTGTTTTATAAGATTTTGGCCTAATTAATTACATTAGGGAGTCTCATATCGTCCCGGCCCGTGGGTCGCGGACTGCGGACACCCACTTGGCGAAATGCCAAATTTATCTTAGAGATGACTTTCCAAGCCACTTAAAACCCCGCAATTGCGGGGTTTTAAGTGGCTTTTTTTAAGTATTATTTTTCCAATATCATTTTTGCTTCTTCAATCAGTCTTTTTGTAACATCCGGCGGCAGTTTCAGAGATTTTTGCAGTTCTTCCGGCGATATTTTAACCAAGTCGCGCAAAAGCATAATGTTGGCTTCGCTAAAAGATTTGAGTATTGATGGGCCAATGCTCTTTAAGATTGTTACAGGATATAAACTAACATCGTCAATCCATGTTGGAAGAGGCCTTTCTTTTGGATGGTCCCAAGAAAGCATAACCATGTTCTTGCAATGGCCATATTTAATTGAATCGTGTGAAAAGCGGCTGTTTGTAATCAGCCAGCATTCATCAAGATGGGGCACTTTGCCGATTTTTGCCGAATCAACAAGATCCAAAAATCTCGCCCAAGTCGACATTGTGTCTTTTATGGTAATGAAAATTCCAAGCTCTTGCCTTAGCTTGGCTTCAATCATAGCGGTGCGGCCTTCTTTAGCTGCAAGAACGTCAACTTCGTGGGTAACGCAAGCGCCCTCAAGGATTGGCGGTAACTCTGTCTTGTAGCCGTAGGCCGCCAAAAGTTCGGCAATGTATTTCTCAAAATCAAAACCGGCGGGCCCGAGGCGTAAAATCGCGCTTCGCAAGTCATAGCGGCGGGAAGCAGCCGGCGCTTTTTTATCAAGCAAGGCGAGAATCATGCTATAAATTTCTTTGGTTTTCATTCCTTCGCGAACCCTATTTTCAATTTCACCAGCAATCCGATTAGCCGTTTCTTCACTTGCTCCTGAACGCAAAATCGTCCGCTTGATCTTTAGGGCATCAAACGGCTGCGACTGTCCATTGGATTTAATTACGTTTATCGCCATATGTTTTCGGGGTGCCGAGAATCGAACTCGGGCTGCAAGACCCCCAGCCTCGCGTACTGCCATTATACTACACCCCGCCCTTGCCCGCCGAAGCTTTAGCGAAGGCGGGTTTCATTTACTTATTTCTTTTTGGGCTTTGAAAGAGTTTTAATACACTGAACACAAGCCCTGACTCTTTTTTCAGATGACCCGCTTTCGCCAAGGCTTCGGCGGGCAAGCAAAAACACCCGTTGAATATTGGGATATTTCCTTTTTTTATCTGAGGGGTTATACTTACCGCGTAGTTTATTTCTCGGCGTTAAAAGCATTGAACCTTTACCGCAAATTTCACATATCTTAGCCATATCGCTTATTTTAATGTAATTCAATACTTTTAACACAAAAACGATGCCTAATCAAGTTATATTTTTTTTATATCCCCTGATTGTTTTATTATTCTCCGTTATTCTACACGAAGTGAGCCATGGTTTCTCGGCAAAACTTCAAGGTGATAATACCGCCGAAACGGCCGGCCGGCTTACTTTAAACCCCTTGCCGCATCTTGATCCTTTCGGTTCTATAATCCTGCCCCTTCTTTTGGCAATTCCGGCGTTTTTCGGGGCGCCGTCTTTTATTATCGGTTGGGCAAAGCCGGTGCCTTTTAACCCGAATAATTTAAAAAATAAAAGATGGGGGCCGGCGTTGGTGGCTTTGGCCGGCCCGTTGACCAATATAATTCTCGCGATGATCTTTGGAATTCTTATCAGATTCTCTTATCTTATTCCGGCTTTACCGCCTTCGTTTGATATGTTCTTATCGTATATTGTTTTGATTAATTTGCTTTTGGCCATTTTTAATTTAATGCCGATTCCGCCGCTTGACGGTTCAAAAATTTTGTTTTCGGCCTTGCCGCGTCGCTGGCATAATTTTGAGACACTACTTGAACGCCAGGGATTTATTCTAATTTTGATTTTTATCTTTTTTGGCTTTAGTCTGATTCTGCCGGTCATTTTTTCTCTTTTTAATCTAATTGCCGGCCGCCAATTCGGGTTTTAGGGGCCTTTTGAAAAACTTGACTTTTTGGCCTAGATCGACTAACATATAAGGACAACACGGAATCTCTGCTAAAGCGGGGATTTTTTGTTTGCCTGAAAGGTCTATTTTAAGCCAAAATTGGTTGAATATTGGCACAGTTAAGCCAAAAGTTTAAAGCATGAATTCAAAAATTATGAACAAAACATTAAAATTAAGCCGCTTTTGCTTCATTAGAGCCAAAGTGCTAGCGATTATTCTGGTTTTAGCTGTGAACATTCCTGCTCATAGCGTTTCCGCGGCTTGGGATTTTAAAGGCGTAATGGCGACTATTAGCGGTAAAAATGGTGATTATTTCAGTTCTCTTGTGGCTACCGGTGATTCGGTTATGGCGGTAAATATGTCTAAGGTGCCTAATACGATAAGAACGACTTTAACCGCCTATTCTTCCACGCCTGACCAGACCGACGATACGCCTTTTACCACCGCTTCAAATACCATGGTTCGCGACGGCGTTATTGCTTCCAACTTTTTGGCGTTTGGCACTAAAGTGCAGATTCCGGAAATTTTCGGCGACAAGGTGTTTACTGTTGAAGATCGGATGGCGCGCAAGCATCCCGATAAAATAGATATTTGGTTTCTTGAAAGACATTCGGCAACAAAGTTCGGCATAGTAAAAGATGCCGAAGTAATCATCTTGGATTAACAAAACAAAAATACTCCCATTAGGGGGTGTTTTTGTTTATGCTGCGCACTTCGTAGCTTTAGCGAAGAAGTGGGCGAGGAGAGAGTCGAAAAACTTGACACTTCGGTAGATATATTATTTAATTAAGCTAGTAACTTTAGTTCTTTTGTGGAAGGAGAATAATGGTTTCGATGGGAGAACTTAGAGATCTTGCGAATCTTTCGAAACTTATTTGGAAGATGAATAGAAAACAAGAATTCGGGTTCAGCTTTAATGTAGCCGATCGTTGCCCAATAGGATGTGACTGCTATTGGCGAGCTCAGCGAAGAGTTAAGGAACTATCAGACGATCAAGTTATTAAATTCTTTAACGAAAAGAAAGAGAAGGGGTATCTCATTGTAACATTGGTGGGCGGTGAGCCATATGTTAGGCCAGAGCTTCTTGAAAAAATAACACCTATCATACCGGCAAATTGGCTTGTCACATCTGGGACAACTCCTCTTAGAAAATTTCCCTGTACCACTCATTTCGTATCTGTTGATGGAGTAAATGCTGAAACACACGATGCTGTGCGAAAAAGTTCGGGTCTTTATAACAGAATTATTAAGAACATCAGTAGAGCTCGCGCCGCGTGGCAAATTTTCCCAATATATATACATACAGTTCTTAATACTAAAAACCAAAATCAGGTCAGAGAGATTCTTCGGACTTGGCTTAGTAATGGACTTGCAGATGGTGTTGTGTTTAGCACTCATACGCCCATAAAAGGAGCGGGAGACAGTACATTGCGCCTCTCAAGATTTGAGCGTATTAATATTGTTAAAGAACTTCAGAGGTGTAAAGATGAATTTGGCGATTTTCTAGTTAATACTAAGGCAATGATTCGGTTTTTACATCCTGATTTTACCGATAGTCAAAATCCAACTAAGTGTGGCACGGCACATTTTGTTCCTTCTTTTGATGCATCTGGTGGGCGGATGAAACAGTGCATTCTTTCAGAAAAGGCTGATTGTACTCAATGCGGTTGTGTAATAACAACAATGATAGAAACCGTTAGGCATTTCCCTCCAGATTTAAGCAGCCTTCGGAGTCTTGCAAAACTCAGGACAAATTAATCAAATAAGATTTATCTATTTTGATTATGAAAAACCGTCCAGCATTTTGGCGGTTTTATTTTATCATTGAACATTTTTTTTGTTGGCGAACCTGCCTTCGCTAAAACTCCGGTGGAATTATACAACTCCGCTCGAACATTTTTTGAAGGGAGGCCAGAATTTTTTCGCCGCCAATTACTTTACCTTAAAGTAATCCGCAACGGCAGTCAAAAGGTCGTCCAGATTTTCAACAAGACGAAATGGTTTTCCGCGGAGCAAGGTTTCTGGTGTGTGAAATCCCCAAGTAATACCGATTGCTCCAACACTCATTTTTTCGGCTTCGTGCATATCGCCTAAAGTGTCAGTGATAAAAACGCAGTTTTTTGGTTCGACGTTGTATCTCTCAAAAACCATTTTCATTTTCTCAACTTTGCTTGTATGTACATCATTGCCCATGATTTGAGCAAAATGATTGGCCAAATCGTGTCTTTCCAAAAATTCTTGAATCGGGCTTGTAATCGTGGAAGAAATGACAATGAGTGTATAATTCTTTTCTAGCTCAATAATAACGTCTTTAATTCCGGGCACGATTTGGACTTCTTTTTTCATTCTTGGAATGTATTCCGTAAAGAAATCAATATCGTGCCGACATTCTTCCGTGTGAACATTTATTGGTTCTTCCCAATCGTTGATGTTTCCTTCAAAACGTTTCCGATACGTATCTTCGGTTATATGAGGACAAATCATTTTCTGAATTTCAAAAGCTGGCTGGAATGAATCGGCCATGACACCGTCAAAATCAAAAAGAATGAATTTTTTCATAAATTATTTGTCTTCATCAGCCGACACGCCAAGCGCGATTTCTTTTTTAGCCAGCCGATTTTCAAAAAATTGATAGATCTCCTCTTTAATTTTGTCCGAGATTTCCTTGATACTTTCTTCTGCTTGCTTTATCAATTTTTTGTAGTCGTCAGCAAGACGCGGATACCAGTCGTCGTGTTTTAATGTCTCATTCCATTTTTGTTCGTCAAAATATTTAGTCATAACTATTTTCTAAATTGCCAATGCCAAGGCTCAAACATAGCGCCTAATTTATTATTCCGCGGATATGATTGGTAAAATCCAAATTTATCGGCATTTTTCAAAAGCCAGTTGTATTCAATAGTTTTTGCAAAATCTAGCGGCTTTTCATCGTTTGGGACTCCATCAGTAGTGATAAAATCAACTGCTTGCCCTTTTGGAAAACCGTGTTCACTGTAGCCCGGTATGGCTACGCGTTTGATAGTTTTAGAAAAGTTGAATTTGTGAAAGTTTAAATACCATAAAAAAGTTATAACTTGGTATGCTGGCGAACGATAACCAGAATCTACTAAAAGTTTCTTTTTTATGTCTTTGAAAAGCACGCTGTTTAATTTTTTGTATGCCTCGAAAACAGGCTTCGGGAGATACTGAGTTTCGATTTTTTCTATCTTATCTTTTGACTTATATTTCTGGCCGCGTATTGCTACAAGATTTTTTGGAACACCCTGTATTCTAAGATAGCGACCCTTGAACCCAAAGATTAAAGGATTGATATCTCGAAATTTTTTTACCAAAATTTTCTCTTTATCACTGAGAAACTTAAAAAGATGCTCAAAGCCAATTATTCTTACTTCGCTATTTTTCTTTTTCTTTTCTATTTTTTCCAGAATAGAAACTATGAGTTTCTTATCTTCGGCTGATGTTGAAAATTTTGGTGTATTCATAGTTATTTCAATAATTTATCAGCCGACACACCGAGTGCGTTAGATATTTTTTCTAGAGGTGATTTTTATGGGCGAGCCCACCTTCGCTAAAGCTTCGGTGGGCGAGGAGAGAGTCGAACTCTCACGAGGAATTACCCTCAAAGGATTTTAAGTCCTTCGTGTCTGCCATTCCACCACTCGCCCGGAGTATCTTTACGACTTCGCTCGAACCTACTTTATCAGAAATTCCTGAACAAAGGAAGCCGCCCCGCCGCCGCTCGCTAACGCTCGCCGCCAAGCAAAATACTCTTTACGATTTCCAATTTGCGCGCGCCACCAAAAAAATTCTTCTAAAAGGAAAAGAGTATTTTGCTTGGCTCTGCTCTGAACGAGCAGGCGGCGGGGCTGGCCTCTATTTTCGCTCGGGCGCGGCGGAATTCCCCCCACACCCCCCTTCCGCCGCGCCCTCGCTTCGACGGCGAAAAATTGCTATTGAGGAATTAACATTCCGGATTTCTCAACATGCTTTACGCCTCGATTGGTAATCATATATTTGTTATCTCTGCCCACTACAAAATCATTGTCGTGCTCAAGTTGAGTCAATGTCCTACGGACATTGGCGCGCTGATTTGGTCTTAGCCATGAAGAAAGTTCATCAACGGTTGCCCCGCTTCTGCCTCTTTGATACAGCGTAGCTAATAATCTTTCTTTCGGTCCCCAAGACGGATTGAGTGTTTTCAAAAATCCGTCAAAGTCTTGCACAACAAGAGATTTTCTCTCAATTATGCTATCTACGATGTTTTGTGCTTCTTGCGGCGATACAGAGTGATACAATCTTACCAATTCAGCCAAAACCCAATCGCACGCCGCAACAACAAAAGTCGCATCTTGCGGATTTGGATCAATCCCGTCTGCCAAATGAGCCGCGTCCCTTTTAGTTCTAATGTCATAAATCAAGCGTAGGGTACGCGGAATATGAAGACGGATTGATTCGGGCTGATTACCAAAAGGAATGTTTTGGAGGCGCGTGATTAGCTTTTCCGTATCCAATTGTTTACCGATTGGGGTTTGGCTTCCGAATGCGTGTATCTCTAATATCCGAAAAACCGCTTCAGCGAAGCGGCCTCCTTCAACCTCGTTGGGACGAAATTTGTTAAGATAATAGTTATTCTTGGTTTCGCCGTATGCCTCCAAAAGTTCCGAAACTATTTGTTTTGGTAATTTTTGTTCGAATCCTTGTTTGATAACTTCCAACATACATAAATTATTTTTTCTCTTTTTTCTTCTTTCGCGGTTTCCTAGATTTAGCGCCTGCAATAAGTTTCTTAACTGACTCTTGGTCCGGCAAAGCATTTACAATATCTGCACCATGAGTGCTCAACTGATGGGTTGCTTTCCCAGTTCCTTTAGTCAAAAATTTATAACGATCCCTTGCCTTTGTAACTACATCGGTGATATTTGAAATTTTTGGCTGCCGGGCTTCTTGGGTATTTGCCTGCGACATTTCGGCGTTTTTAAATTCTTTCCTATTTTGTTTGTATTCTCGGTAATAGGCAATCACCGCAACTCGCTGATATTCGTTCTTAGGGTTTTTGTTTTTAACAAAATCGGCCATACTCGTATCCAAGCCAGCGCTTTGGCTACCCCCAGCGATACTTGAATCTGATTGTGGAGAATTGAGATTAGTTGGAGGGGTTAGTCCTACTTGTTTGAGTGCAAACGAAATAACATCCGGACGGTCGCTTTCGTCCAGTTTCTGGAGTTCCTTTACGATTACCTCAATCGCCTTGAGTTTCGCAGAGAGTTGTAAACTATCCTTTTTCGCCATATAAGTATATCTAATACCTATTAACCGAAAAAGTCAAACTTACCAACTATATTTTTTTTAGATAATTGTTATTAGTAAGCAATTTTTTCAAAAAGTAAATCGTTGCCGTCAATAGAAAACTCAACAAACACAAGAGGACTAGACCGGCGATTGTTCGTTTGATTAAAGCGGTTGAAGCTATCAACTAATTTGCGGTAGTTATTTGTCGTTTTATCTTCAATCTTTTTCGCTATCAATACCGGTTGAATATCGCTTTGGCGATTTGGAATATAATACTGCTCTATCCAATCCACATATCTTTGAATTTGAATAACATTTCTTTCGTCCGCTTCAACCGCTTTTAATTCAATCGGAATAACCACTCTTTGGTTATTTTTCATTACCGATGGCATAACATCAATTCTCTGCATACCGACACCGCATGAAACTTCATTGCCAAGCCATTCTATTTCTGCACTATTTAGTATTGCCTCGTCCAAACTTCTGTTTTTACCCTCGCCTAGATTTTTTGTTATATACCATTGTAAATGTGCCTCAAAAGAATTTCCGGCTTGATATTTTGCTGTCAATCGCGGCAACAAATTTATTTCTTCCTTTCGTCCAGCATACGAATTAGGCCGTCTATCGGCACAAATAATTTTTTGAGCATTTGAATCGAATGAAAGCATTTTATTCTCACAATTTAACTCCGTCCGATTATTCTTGTTTCTGATAAGCTGTGTTAGCCGTTCTGCTTCATAGATAGTAATCATTGTGTTGCCACGATTACCTTTGAGTTTTCGGTATATCAAGCTCCACAACATTTGATTTGGCGAGGTCATATTTTTAATTTCATCCAACGCTTCCCACTCCGTAACCCCCTCGGCATATACCTTGTACGGCTCAATAATGGTTCTGAAAGTTAAAGATTTTTCCAGTTCATTTTTGAGATATTGCTGTCTATCATTGTTATCCAAAAATGACCAGTTGTGTTTGGCTTTAAAAATTCCAAAAAACTTGCCTTCAAAAATTTTCTCGGAAAAATCTTGCTGTAAATAAAAAATTATCTGGTCCCCCTGCCTAACCCTACCGCCATCGGCAATCATGCCGACAAGCATATTTTCTGTAGTTGCATGAAGCGAAGTGCTGGAATTATTGTTGAAATCAATTGTATTGTCTCTTGCTCCCGTACCAGCAAAAAGATACTCCAAGTGGAGTTTGAAGGTAGTTTTATCAACAATAAAAACATGGGTGGTCATATTGTTTTTTTGAAAACCAAAATGTATTCGTGCTTAAAAATATAAAAACCGCCAACAAGCGCGCGGTATCTCCATAAATTTTCCTGATTCAATTTTGCGCGATTGTTCGCCATATTTTTTACTAAAATACTTTTTAATTTCAGTCCCTTTCCGCGCTTGAGCGTTTCTTGCATGAGATAAAAACCGAGTGGCACCCATTCGCTATTTGTGTATTTATCCCCGATCACAATTCCCAAATAGCGATTTCTGTCTAACAGATCGGTAAAGTTTTCTATCACATCACCAAATTTTGAGGTAAATTCTTCAACTGTTGCGGCATTACACAAATCCTCTTTTTTGTTACTGAATTTTATTATGTCGTGATATGGGGGGTGTAAAATAATCATGTGGACGCTTTTTTGGCCATTCTTTTTGAGAGTATCCAAAACTTTTTCGCGCGCTTCTTTTGTCGTGCTATCGGCAACAATAACTTCTGTAAAAACTTTTTCACCATTAGGAAGTTCACTATTTATATTTTGTACTGCTACGCGCGCGACTTCCGGCATAAGCTCAATACCTATACCGTGTCGCCCCAGCCTTTTCGATTCAATAAGAGTTGTCCCATTGCCCAAAAAAGCGTCCAAGACAACATCGCCTTTTTTTGTAAATCTCCGCATCATTTGATTCGGGATTTGCGGAATAAAATTGCCGTGGTAAGCATTATTGTGCGCGCCTGATTTATCGCGCTCACCTATCAACCACAAACTATCGGTAAGAATATCTTGATATTCTTTCCATTCGTCTAGATTTAAGTCGTTAATTTTTGATTTAGAATTTCCATTCATAGGTAATTGTATTGTATCTGATTTTTCAATTTCCTGCAATTTTTCGCCGTCGAAGCGAGGGCGCGGCGGAAGGGGGGTGTGGGGGGAA